>JANNFA010000148.1:0-2897 GCA_031379345.1 Candidatus Omnitrophota bacterium
CTGAATATTCATAGACCCCGTTCTCCCCCATCGCGCCGGTCGCGCTAAACAGAGTCACTCCATTTTGATCGAGTTTTTTAACGACTTGGAAACCCTCCGTAAGATTCGTGTCGGTCACGAGGGTCGTTCCGTCTTGGTAACGCTTCACGATGTCGATGCGGCGGCTTTCCATTTCGCGTCCATTGGAGGTCACCTTAACATCCAGACCCGTTTCGAGCCCATGCGTATCAAACTCCGGCGTCTGAGTTTCCACGAGATTTCCCCAGCGATACTCGGTCACACGAGTTTGCAGCCTTCCAGCTGTGTCATAGGTCTCGAGCGACGAGGTGTCCTTGCCGTCCAAAGAGATCTTTCCTTCGCCGGCTTCAATATTGTGGACACGCAGGGTTCTAGAGGCCACACGTCCCTCTCCCCAAGACCAAGCCTGTACATCGTAGACTTTGACGACGTTCTCCACTGATCGGCCTTCTTTCGCGATAAATACCGAATACCCGCGCTTGCCGGTGGTATCCACCGAATACATCGGCCAATCGCCAATCTTGGTGGTGTCATAGATTGTTTTTTCCGATCCGACCGTGCGCTCTTTCAAGCGCCCTTCCTTGGTGTAAACACTGTGACTGGTCAGATGCCTTAAGAGATTTTCCGTGACCGTATAGGAATTGCCTTCCGTGTCATTGTCTTTTTCGCGATCGGTTTCGCGTAGCTTGGTTCCATCCTTGTGGAAGGATTCTGATTTCAATTCATAGCCATATTCATCAGAAGTGATTTGGGTTATTTCCGACAAGGTTTCATTGACGATACGGACACGCTGTCCCAAGGCATTCGAAAATTCGGATGTCACGAGCGCGTCCGGTATGGTGCCGGTTTCGGAAACACGGTAATCCGTGACCTCTGTTTCTATTTCAAGCTCAGTTTTTCCTCCCTTGAACCCTTTGACCTTGTAATCCATCAAAAGGATCGGCGCCAGGCCGTTCTCGGTCAATAACCAGCGTTGACGCGAAGTATCGACTCCAGGGTTGGACACGAGCGTGACTTCATTTCCGGATTGCTCGAGGATCAAGTCACCCAGTTCGGTCCGGTAAACGGTTTTACCCGTGTGGCGCACATCGTCCGCTTCCTCGATACGGGCGATCTGTGTTTGGCCTTGGAGGGCGCCGCGAATAGCGGTCGTGTCCCCGGGCATCCGATCGAGGACGGCACTGAACTCCGCCGGAGTCATGTAAGAGACCTTTGAATCCAAAAGAAGACGGTTGTTTTTTAGATCGACCGTCACGGAGGTGATGAGGTTGTTTTTGCCGTCATAAGTATAAAGAGTCCGTGTCGAAGCCATTTTTCCGCCGAGGTCCTGGATCTCCTTTTTCACGAGATTGCCGACGGCGTCGTATTCCATGTCCACGCGGCGGTTGCGGTAAATGTCGGTGTGAGTGGAAAAACTTCTGACCACGAGGTCACCCGACATCTCCCTTGTAATCTGGGCCCCATAATCCTTGACTTCTTTTTCTCCGAAGAGAATGATCTCCAATGTCTTTTGCGCTTCAAAAGGCATCACATAAGGATTGCCGAATTTGACGCCCATCTTGCTCATGCCAAGGCGAAGTTTCATCACGTCTTCCACGCGATTATCCATCCCGTTAACACTGAAGACCTGGGCCAGGTTTTCCCATTCCAGGGGCCCGGCATATCCCTTCGACCGCAATTCCCTCACGGCCGCGGCAAAGGCCAGATTGTCCAGATGCGGCTGGTCGACGTTGAACGTTTCGATACCTCGGATACCCAGCGTCGTGTCGATCTCCCTTCTTTGGAACTCTCCCGCGATCTTGAACAGAATTTCGCGGGCTTTTGGATTGATCTTGATAAAATTGGCTTCCAGCGTCCCCGCGTTCTCCGCGTATTGTGGATCCATGCTCAAATATTTCTGCACATAAGGCTTGATCCGCGCGGCAATCTCCAGCGTCTCGATAAGATCGTTCACAGATGAATAGAATTGTCCCACTCCGATCTGACTGGCGAGGTCCATGATGAACTCAAGGTCGGTGCTTTTTCCGACGGGATCCGAGCTGATGTAATTGGTATCCAAGCGCCGGGCGCGGTTCCCGTTGATGAGTTCCAGAATGACGGGGCTATTGTTGATCGCATCCTTCAATGGAAGCGCTTTCTTGATCGCGGCCAAATATTCCCCGAAACTGTTGTATCCATCCTCGCGGATACGCTGATAAACGCCCGCGTCCTCCCCCGTGGGAGTGATGAAATTATTGGATTGATTCACCGCGAATTGGAATGCCTCGACGATGTCCAGGGAAACCTCAAAAAACGCCTTGAAATCTGTGTCTTTTAGCAAACGGACGGCATTCGCTCCAAGAGCCACGATCGTTCGCGTATCGCGAGGTTTTCCATTGTCATCGTAAAGAATGGCTGTCTTAGGGTCTCCCAAAGCTTCCAAGACTCCAGGGCTAAAAGGTTTAAAAAAATCCACGTTTGAAAATTTGATATAAAATAAATTGATCTCTTCGCCCAGTGAGTGTTTGTGAAGGGCATCGCGAAGCGCCGCTGCCAATAGAAAGAATTCCAACGCCTTAGCGGGGATACGCGCAGTGCCACTCCTATCGTATAGAATGCCGATCTTTGGATTACCCAACTGCTTCAACATATCCGCCGTCAAAGGCTTGGTGAAATCGACCCCAAACGCCTCGATCATGATGTCATTGGCTTTCTTGTTCTCCGTTCTCGAGAAGAGTTCCTGGAAATCTATAACCAGGAGTAAGAAGGCCAAGGTCTCTGAGGCAATGCGGGCTGAGCCGTCGGCTTTGTAAAGTGCTCCTGTTAAGGGGTCGCCTAGTTTCTTCAGGTCGTCAGCACTCAAGGCTCCAGAGAAGTCCACTCCGTAGGCGTCTTTGAAG
>JANNFA010000169.1:0-8860 GCA_031379345.1 Candidatus Omnitrophota bacterium
CGGCATCGCCATCCACAAAATCCCAACCCGCTAGCAAATTTCCAACAAACGCCGGGTGGTTCACATCGATGCCGGTGTCAATCACGGCAACGATAACGCCATTGCCTTGCGTTGAGTTCCAAACATCTGGCCCCACACCGATCGCATTAAGAAACCACATCGCACCGGGATTTCCGCCGTCCACGGGATACTGAAAATTCGTGGGCGCCTGCAAAGAATAGGGCAATTCTAGCCCCGCCGCGTTGGCAGCCGTCACGGCATGTTCTCGATCCGTATCTGCTTGAACGATCGCGGTGTAAGCGGTTGTTCTAGCGCTTTGAAGTTCATGTGCAGCGCTGAGAGCTGCGGTTCTTGCGCCGGAAAGTTGCGTGGCCAAGACTACAATCTGTGCGCCGGCCGCTTCAATTTCGTGAGTGTTGGCTGGCACTTCCACATAATACGAATCACATCCACCATCAATCAAAGTGGTAACAGAGCTTGGGATGGCGGCCTGCGCCTGGACAGCGCTATTGTAAAGAGCTTGGGTCGCGGTGACGAGGGCGGCCGCTTCGTTAACCCGTGATTCAGCGCCATTTGCCACCCCTATCGCGAAGTGTGCCACATCGATGGATGTCAATGCCCTCGAAATGGCTTCGTTAGCCGCTTCAATTTTTGGATCAGCGGCCGGCAACGAGATGACTTCCTCCCCTTCAGCTGTGACCGTCGCTGCACCGGGTGCTCCTTGGGCTGGGATGGGCGCCACATAAATGCCGTCGGCTTCTCTCCTAGCCAGTTCATTTTGATAAAACGAGAGGGTGCTGCTGGCGTAGCCTGTGATTTCTTGTTGCTGTGTCAGATAGCCAATAGAGGCGAGCAAATCAACTGTGGCGACATAAGGCAAGCTTGCCTCTAGTTTGATGGTGTTGATGGGCGGCTCATCATAGTTTTCTGCTTTGATGGGTTGTGTCTCATAGGGGGGCGGCGTCATTTTAATCGTGGAGTAGTCCTGGGTAACCGGATCAGGCCCAGTGATGGGTCCAGGAATAGGCCCTGGACGTGTTGCTGAAGAAATAGGTTCGGCCATCGATGTGGGCACTTGAAGGGCGATGAACCTGTCAGTCTCAGCAACGGCGGCCGGCTCGTCATTGAAAGCGACGGAGACCGATTCGGTTGTAGCGGCGTCAGAATTGGGCAAAGTGTCCGACCCTTCCTCCCGCACTCTTGATATAAAAGAATCAGGGCTGTTAAATTGATTTTCTTGGGGCGCGCTCTCCTCGCTATTTCTATCTAAGATGATTCCTGTTTGGCGGCTTTCGCGCTGAGCTAATGAGATGGAGTCATACCCCTGTATCATGTTGTCTTCTTCAATTCTTCGCATATCGGATATCCCATTTTGAACCGCATGGGCCATCTCGGACCCACAAAAAGAGGCTAGGACAAAAAATGTCAGCAATCTAAACCCTGCAGAAAAACGATTGCCCATGGTTATGCTCTCCTTGGGTTGTAAGTTAAAAATGTTATACAGGAACTTTTTAAATGAATTAAGTATGGGACTTAAAAAAAAGGCAGGGAACCAACAATGTATTCTATCCTTAGGTTCCGTCGACTAAACATTACATTTCGCTTCATCATCTTCATTTCCCTTAGTTATTCAAAGAATGCCATATACTTTGCGTGATTTCAAGGGTCCGACCTGACAAAACCCCTTTATTTTCATATAGTTATGCATTAATTATAATCAATTACAAAGTCTTCTATAATATATATAATTTTAATCATTAATTATCAAAAGATATCCGGAGATAACCACCAACCCTGCATTAAACCTGAAAATCCCGGGGATTGATCTTGAGGAGGAGCTTCGAGACGTCGGGGTCTTGGGCCAATTGCACGAACTTGGGATGCATCGCTATTTTGGCGAAATCACGTGACTTCGCTACGTCTTTGAACTCGGGGTCCCGGAAAAGCGTCTGCACCTTCGGGTGCGACACGAACGCCCTGAAATTTTCGTCCTTCATGAGTTTGTGCATTGCTTGAATTTTATCGAACATTTTTACCTCATAAATTTACTGGCGGCGAACACACTTTTCTCCGGAGGGAGCGCGACCCCCTGGTCGCAGGCCCGGAGGAGAAAGGTGTGGTCGCCGCCAATTATTCTTCCATTGTGGAGATATCGCCTGTGGGCAGGCCCTGGTCCCAGGCTCTCAGGACTCTTCTCATAATCTTCCCGGAACGGGTTTTGGGGACCTTGTCGACAAAAGCGACCTCACGGGGCGCAGCGTGCGCCGCCATGTTCTTCTTCACGAAATCCGAAATCTCTTTCTTGAGCTCCTCCGAGGCGGTGTAGCCATTTCGCAGACTGATAAACGCTTTGATAATACTGCCCCTCATCGCATCCGGCTTGCCGATAACTCCGGCCTCGGCGACCGCCGGGTGCTGGACAAGGGCACTTTCTACCTCAAAGGGCCCCACACGCTCGCCTGCCGTTTTGATGACATCGTCGGCACGGCCGGCAAACCAAATAAAACCGTCTTTGTCCTTGTAGGCTTGGTCGCCCGAAAGGTACCAGCCCTTCAAACGAAAATATTCGTCGAACTTGGGTTTGTTCTTGTAGATCTCCTTCATCATCGAAGGCCAGCCTGTGCGAACCACAAGATTTCCAAGTGTGTTCGGAGGAAGTTCTTTCCCCTTCTCATCCACCACGCTGGCGTACGTGCCCGGAAAAGGCCGGCCCGTGGCGCCCACTTTAAAATCGAGACTGCGAAAATTGCAGATCAAATGCATGCCGGTCTCGGTCATCCACCAGGTTTCATGCGGCGCCTGACCGGTGATAGCGCGTATCCAACGAAGCGCTTCGGGATTGAGCGGCTCTCCGACCGAGCAAATATGACGGATGCTGGAGAGATCATATTTTTTTGGAAGATCTTTGCCTTGTGCCATCAGCATGCGGAATGCGGTGGGCGCGCTGTACCAGACGGTGACGGCGTACTTTTGAATCGCTTGATACCAAAGCTCTGCGGAAAACCGGCCACCCAGCACGAGGCTCGATGCGCCCAGCGACCATGGCCCGTAGATCCCATAAGAAGTTCCCGTCACCCACCCCGGATCGGCGGTGCACCAGTAAATGTCCTCATCGCGCAGATCGAGCGACCATTTGGCGGTCTGATGGTGGCCAACCATGGCATATTGACGATGCAAAGCCCCCTTTGCTTTTCCGGTAGAGCCGGAGGTGTAGTGGATGACCAAGCCGCTGTCTTTGGTTAGCCAGACTGGCGCCAGCTTGTCCGAAGCCGCCGTCAATTCTTCTTCGAGCTCTTTCGAGCCGGCGATCAGTATGTGTTTGAGCTTGGGAAGCTTCCCGCGCGGAACACGCTTCAAAAGCTCTTCTGTGGTCACCAACGCGCAAGTCTCGCTATCCGAAAGCCTGTCTTCGACGGCCGTTTCCATAAAAGCCTCAAAAAGCGGGACCGGCACCGCCCCGACACGATGAATGCCAAGGATGGCCGCATAAAGTTCCGGCGTCCGGGGCAAAAAGACACCCACATGGTCGCCTTTTTTTATTCCGCGATCTTTTAAGACATGTCCATAACGTGAAGAAAGCCGCTTTAAGTCCAGAAAGGTGTATTTTTCATCACGGCCGGCAGAGGGGTCCCAATAATACAAGGCCACCTTATTCTTGCGCGCACCGTCCGCGTGGCGGTCGATGATCTCATGGACGACGTTAACTTTTTTTGTTCTATGCCAATCGAACTCTTTTTCGACGGAGGACCAGCGAAAAGACTTACAGGCTTTGAAGTAATTCTGAAGGTTGGCGTCTATCTTTTTGGGCTTGCGTATCCACTCGGTAGACTTCTGGACAAACGTGTCGGTCGAGGGACACATCACTAAATTTCTTTAAGAAGCTGTGTTGTGCAAGTCTTCTTAAAGAAATTTAGTGATGTGTCCCTGTCGGCCATTTACATGTCCACCAATTCGATCGAGGCGGGCTCAATGAGTCCGGCATTTACGGCCATTTTTTGAAGCATGAGGAGCCCGTCTTTGCCCTTGCGCCCCATGTCCACAGTGTAATCATTCACGTACATCCCGACGAACTCGTCCGCCGTGGTCGTCTCGATGCCACGGCCGTATTTCATCGCGTATTCAAGCGCATCCGCGCGGTGCTTCAAGCCGAACACGATGCTCTCCTTGAGGAGCTTCGTGACTTTACGCATCACATCCTTGCCAAGGTTCTTTCGGATAACGTCCACCCCGAGTGGGATAGGAAGCCCAGTCTGCTCATGGAACCATTCCCCCATGTCCGCGATCTTGTGGAAGCCAAGCGACTTATAGGTCAGTTGACCTTCATGGATGATCAGCCCGGCATCCACCTCGCCCGCTTCGACTTTCTCCAGAACCTTGTCGAAAGGCACGACCACTTCCTGAAAATCCGGCAAAAAAAGCTTGAGAAGCAAATAGGCGGTCGTGTTCAATCCCGGCACTGCGATCTTCTTTCCCTTAAGGTCCTTAGAATAGAGCGGTTTTTTGGCAACGAGGATGGGACCGTAATTATCCCCGATCGAAGCTCCGCAGGGCATGAGCGCATAACGGTCGGCAATCCTGAAGAATGTGAAGGCAGACACCGCCGTGACCTCAAGCTCCCCCTTGAACGACCGCTTATTCAGCGATTCGATATCTTCGATGACATGTGAAAAGGTGATGCCGTCGGTCTTGATCTTGTCGTGGGCGATGGCCCAAAACATGAAAGCGTCGTCGGGATCGGGGCTGTGGCCTACTCGTATCTTTGCTTTGACCAGGGGCATGATTTAGACCTTAAAGTAATCGCGTACGCGAGGTTGGAAGAACAGGACAAGGATGATGATATTCAAAATGGCGCCCAGGGGCAGTAAAAAAATACCTGTCACGCTGAGCGGCAAACCCAAAAGACCGATCGTGCTGGTCGCGACTTGAAGATACCAGGCATATTTCTTTCCACCAAGGAGCCCCGCGCCCAGTAAAATAAAATACATCGCGCCGACCAGACAAACGGCCGCGACTCCGCCAAACAACCAAACAAGACCGTAAGTAAGGTTCGGGTTCGGGGCATATTGCGATATCTGCTGAGAGACATAAGCGTCTACGCCCCAGACCGCGCCGAACACGATAGCCAGCGCCATAAACGATGCCCACATCAAGAAAAAAGCGGCAAATAAAAAATTCGGGATCGCAACCAGGATCACGATGCCGGGCTTGCGGACGACTGTCGATTCTGCGGTGCTCATGAAACGCCTCCTAGGGATGCCTTGATGTATTCCCGATTCATCCGGCCGATGAAAGCGACGCTGATCTCTTTGGGGCAGACCGCCTCACATTCGGATTGATTCGAACAATTCCCGAAACCTTCTTTGTCCATCTGGGCCACCATATTTTTCACGCGCAAGGCCGCCTCTGCCTTGCCTTGCGGCAAGAGCGACAGATGAGAGACCTTTGCCGCCACAAAAAGCATCGCCGAAGCGTTCTTGCAGGCCGCCACGCATGCCCCGCATCCGATGCAGGCGGCAGCATCCATGGACTCCTCCGCGATCGGTTTTGGAACAGACACGGTATTCGCTTCCGGAGCGCTTCCCGTATTCACGGAAATAAATCCGCCTGCCTGGATCACTCGGTCAAACGCACTGCGGTCGACCACAAGGTCTTTGACGGCCGGAAAGGCCTGCGCGCGCCAAGGCTCGATCGTCACGGTCTGCCCATCTTTAAAACGGCGCATATGCAATTGACAGGTTGCGGTGCCGCGCTCAGGCCCATGCGGCACGCCGTTGATGACCAGCGAGCAGCTGCCACAGATCCCTTCGCGGCAATCACTGTCGAATGCGACAGCGCCGATCCCCTTCTGCCCCAGCTCCTCATTCACGGTATCGAGCATCTCCAGGAAAGACATGTCCGGATTCACGTTGTTGGCCTGCACTTCCTGAAAAAAACCTTTTTCCGAGGCGCTTTTTTGACGCCAAATACGGAGATTTAATTTCATTTGTAGCTCCTCTCGGCCAGGTGCACACTCTCGAACGCAAGGGGCTCCTTGTTCAGTTTCGGCTCCTTGCCGAGGCCCTGAAACTCCCAAGCCGCGACATAGGAAAAATTGGCATCGTCGCGCTTTGCTTCGCCTTCAGCGGTTTGATACTCTTCGCGGAAATGACCGCCGCAAGACTCCCTGCGATGCAGGGCGTCACGGCAAAGAAGCTCCGCAAACTCCATATAATCAGCAACCCGCCCCGCCTTTTCAAGCGCGCTGTTCAATTCTTCTCCGCTTCCAAGCACCCGCGCGCCCTTCCAAAACTCGTCACGCAGCGCGGCGATGCGGCTCACAGCCTGGGTGAGCTTCGCTTCGTTTCGGGCCATGCCGCAATTTTCCCAAAGAAGCAGACCGAGCTCGCGGTGGAACGAGTCGACACTGCGCGAACCGCGCATAGAAAGGAAGCTTTTAATTTTTGTCTGCGTGTCCTCTTCGCTTTTTTTGAACTCCGGCGCATCCGAGGCAGTTTTAGTCTTCGGGGTCGAGACCAGATAATCGCCGATGGTGTATGGGAGCACAAAATAGCCGTCCGCGAGGCCCTGCATGAGAGCGCTCGCGCCCAGGCGGTTGGCTCCATGGTCAGAAAAATTCGCTTCGCCGAGCACAAAAAGCCCCGGCAGATTGCTCATAAGATTGTAATCCACCCAAAGACCGCCCATCGTATAGTGGGGCGCCGGGTAAATACGCATGGGCCGCTCATAAGGGTCCTCGTCCGTGATGCGCTCATACATGTCGATTAAATTTCCATAACGCTCATGGATGGCCTCCTTGCCCAACCGAGCGACCGCCTCCGAAAGATCGAGGTAAACCCCGCGGCCCGTCTCGCCAACGCCCTGCCCCTGATCGCATACCTCTTTGGCGCTGCGCGAAGCGATATCACGCGGAGCAAGATTGCCGTAGGTTGGGTATTTGCGTTCCAGAAAATAATCCCGCTCGGCCTCGGGAATTTCCTTGGGAGCACGCTTGTCCCCTTTTTTCTTGGGCACCCATACGCGTCCATCATTGCGCAGGGATTCAGACATCAGGGTAAGTTTAGACTGCGTGTCGCCCGCAACAGGGATACAGGTCGGATGGATCTGCGTGTAGCAGGGGTTCGCAAGAAGGGCACCTTTTTTATGCGCGCGCCAGATAGCCGTGACATTCGAGCCGATGGCATTGGTCGAAAGATAAAAAACATTCGCATACCCGCCGGTGGCCAGAACCACCGCGTCACCCACAAACGATCGAACTTTTCCGCTCACCAGGTCACGCGCGACAATGCCCTTTGCATGGCCATCGACAGTGACAAGATCGAGCATCTCGGTGCGGGGAAACATCCGCACGCGGCCCGAAGCGATCTGCCTGGAAAGCGCCTGGTAGGCGCCGAGTAAAAGTTGCTGGCCGGTCTGCCCGCGGGCATAGAACGTGCGCGAAACGAGGGAGCCTCCGAATGAGCGATTCGCAAGATGCCCGCCGTATTCCCGCGCAAACGGCACCCCCTGCGCGGCGCACTGGTCGATGATGGCCGCGGAAAGCTCGGCTAGACGGTAGACATTCGCTTCGCGCGAACGGAAGTCTCCGCCTTTTATTGTGTCATAAAAAAGCCGCCAGACACTGTCGCCGTCGTTCTGGTAGTTTTTTGCGGCGTTGATCCCGCCCTGCGCAGCGATCGAATGAGCGCGGCGCGGACTATCTTGGAAACAAAAACAATCGACTTGATAGCCGAGTTCCGCGAGCGACGCGGCGGCCGAAGCGCCTGCCAGACCGGAACCGACCACCAACACCCGGTACTTGCGCTTGTTGGCGGGGTTCACTAGTTTTAGCTCTGTTTTACGGCGACTCCACTTTTCGGCCAGCGGGCCGGACGGGATCCTTGCGTCAAGCGGCATGAAGGGCTCCCGAAAGTGGTTTCAAGTATCCCGCATAAGACGCGACCGCGATCGAGCTGTACCCTAAAAATACAAAAAGCGCGAAAAAAAGCGCGATCAGCTTTGCTTTGGGAAGATGAGATTCCTTCAAAAGTCCGAGACTCTGGAGAAAACTGTATCCGCCATGACGCAGATGGGCGCTCAAAAAAAAGATCGCCATGACATAAACGGCCAGAATTTTTGGATCCTGAAATGCCAGGATGACCATCGAATAAACATCGTCGCGGCCCTTGGCGTCCTTGAACTCCGTGATAGAAGGGTCGATCACGTCGAATGTGAAGTGCAGCAGGTGAAACACGATAAAACAAAAGATGGCCAACCCGAGAAACACCATCATGCGAGAGACCAGCGAAGCCTGGACCGCCGCGTTCACCGCATATCGTTTCGGTCTGGATCGGGCATTTTCGACACCCAACCAAAGTCCGAGGGTCATATGCAGAATAAGGGCTCCAGCCAAAAGAACGCGCATCGGCCACAAAAGAAAAGGGAGTTCTTCCAGGTGCTCAGCATAACCGTTCATCCAGTCCGGACCGAGAAAGATCTGAAGGTTTCCTAGAAGGTGCGCCACCACAAAGAACATCAAAAACGCCCCGGTGACAGCCATCCAATACTTCTTGCCCAGCGAAGTGTTAAACATTTTTACAATGATACTCTAACGTTTAAAATGCGTCAATTGACACTCTCCCCTGAACTACCGTTATAATGAGCGAAACAAGGAGAGTTTGCATGAGGCAAAAAAATATCTTGTGGGTGGCGACCCTCGTTTTGCTGGCGCAATGCGTCTACGCGGAAGAAACGCCAAAATCCCAGCAGGCAGACGGACAGCCGACACAAGTCGTTGTTCCACAAAATAGAATGTTCCCCAAGAGGGCACGCCTCGTACAGATCGGGGCTTGGTTGTCTGAAGGGCTCCTCGGAGAAAGCCGTG
>JANNFA010000170.1:0-6336 GCA_031379345.1 Candidatus Omnitrophota bacterium
GACGGCTTTCGCGAGAACCCCGTAGTTTTTTTCGATGGGAAGACGAAGATGCGTGATGAGGCGGTTCAGCTCCACATCGATCTTCTTGTCGGCCTTGCGGTAGACGTCGAGAAGGCCTTCCAGCGTGATCTTTTTTTCCTCGATCATTTTCCAGAGTATGGGTGCGGCTTCGGCATGCGTAGGGCCAATACCCATCTTTCCTTCAAGAAAGGTGCCGGTCTCGTCCACCATAAAGAGGATGGCCCGGTTATAACCCAGCCCCTCGTGACTTGTGACCGCGCTTAAGATGAGATATTCGACTTCGTCCAGAAGCAATGTCGTGCGGATCAAGTTACCGATTTCGTACAAAAGCAGCAGCTCTTGGCGCGCTTTCCGGAGTTCTTCTTGTAATCTAAGTTCTTCCATAGTAGGATGATACGTACCCTGGTTATTGTCATATACTACCATATTTTCTTGGCCACGTTTCTACATGCCGACACAGCCCGACCTCCAATCTGAGCCAATCCGAATCCGGCAGATGTTTGATACTCTTGCCTGGCGTTACGATCTATTTAACCGTCTTGTAAGTCTAGGGATGGATAACTCTTGGCGTAACAAGGTGTTACGGAACATGTCAAAAGACTGGCGCGTGCTTGATGTGGGCTGTGGAACCGGAGACCTTTCTCTGGGAGCGGCCAAAAAGCTGGGCCCTTCGGGAGAGGTGGTGGGGCTCGATTTTTCCTCTGAAATGCTCGCGGTGGCTGAAAAACGCTACCAGGCTCTGGGGCGGCCACTGAACGGCCATTTTAAACTTGTTCAGAAAAGCGCCGAAGACTTACCCCTGGCTGAAAAACCTTTTGACCTCGTTCTCTCCGGCTTTGTCTTGAGAAATCTGCCGAATATCGACCGCGTCTTAACTGGAGTCCATGGGTCGCTCAAGCCGGGCGGCGAAGTACGTCTTTTGGATTTTACGGAACCAAGCGGACCGTTGGGCCGCGCACTTTTTCGCGCCCACATGAACACCTACGGTACTCTCTTTGGGCGGCTTCTTTTTGGCAAAGATTTTCCGGCCGGTTATATGGCGGAGTCGGCAAAGCGTTTTTTAAAACCCACGGAATTTCTTGAGTGTATGCGCACGGCGGGATTTGCGGACGCCAGCGCAGAGCGGTTCTTTTTCGGTGCTGTGGTGATCTATCGGGGAAAGAGGCGATTATGAAGAACCTTTCCGAGTTTGTCGCTCGCTTGGAGCGGGAAGGGGAGCTCCTCCGAATAAAGCATCCAGTGGATGCGGTGCTTGAAATAGCTGAAATTACGGACCGCGTTTCAAAATCCAAAGACGGAGGGAAGGCTCTTTTCTTTGAAAATGTGAAAGGCTCGAAATTTCCCGTCCTCATCAATGCTTTCGGCTCCTACAAGCGCATGGCGCTGGCGATGGAGTCGGACACCATCGAAGGCGCGTCGAAGCGCATCGAAAAACTCCTCTCTCATAAAGGTGTGCCCAAGGGCTTGGGCGATAAACTCGGTCTGTTGGGCGAGATAATCAACCTATCCAAGATAGGTCCTAAAATTGTAAATCGCGGCGCCTGCCAGGAAGTGGTGCAGGACAAACCGAAACTCTCTGAGTTTCCCATTCTCCAATGCTGGCCCAAGGATGCGGGGCGTTTTATCACCCTTCCGCTTGTCTTCACGAAGGACCCGGACACGGGCGAGCGCAATGTCGGCATGTACCGCATGCAGGTGTTCGATGACGGATCGACCGGAATGCATTGGCAAACGCAGAAGGACGGCGCCATCCATTCAGAAAAAGCGAAGAAGCGCGGCAAGAAAATGGAAGTGGCTGTGGTCATCGGATGCGACCCCGCGACGGTCTTTTCCGCGATTGTGCCGCTTCCTTATGGAGTGGATGAGCTTTTATTCGCGGGGTTCGTGCGCAATGCCGGAGTGGAGCTTGTGAAATGCATGACAGTTGACCTCGAAGTACCCGCCGAGGCGGAAATTGTACTCGAGGGCACCGTGGACCCGGCCGACATGAAAGAAGAGGGCCCCTTCGGAGACCACACCGGAGTGTACACGCCGGTAGAAATGTTTCCTGTGTTCCGCATCCAATGCATCACACATCGTAAAAACCCGATCTACCTCACCACGATCGTCGGAAAACCACCAATGGAGGACTTGTATATGGGCAAAGCCATCGAACGCACTTTCCTTCCGCTTCTTCAAAAGCAGATCCCGGAGCTTCATGACATGAACTTCCCGATGGAGGGCACGTTCAACAATGCGGTCATCTGCTCCATCGATAAGAATTATCCCTTCCAGGCGCGAAAGGTAGCGCATGCTATCTGGGGATTGGGGCAGCTTTCCTTCACCAAGTTCGTCATCGTGGTAGATAAGAGCGTGAACGTGCACGACCTCTCGGCCGTCGCGCTGGCCATTTTCAACAACATCGACCCTAAGCGGGACTTTTCTTTCGTCGAAGGCCCGGTAGACACGCTGAACCACGCTTCGCCCATCCGTGACTTTGGTTCGAAGGTCTGCATCGACGCCACCGCCAAAACAAAAGAGGAAGGCTACACCCGCACCTGGCCCGATGAAATCGAAATGGACACCAAAACCAAGGATAAAGTCGACGGAATTTGGAAAGAATTGGGAATCAAATGAGTTTAACGTGCTTCTCTTGGACGGGGTCCGGAGGGGACACGTTAGAAAAATGGAGGCAGACGTGAGAAAGTATTTCATCGTAGCGGGATTGTTGGTTTTGATTTCAATTCCGGCTTGGGCGGGGGAGAAGGCGACGCCGCAGTTTGATGGCCGGGATTGGAAATTGGGCTGGTCGCAGAACCAGAACGGCGGCGTGTTTGAGGAGTATGTGGTCGACGGCGAGAATGTCCAAAACTGGTCAGAGCTTGTGACTATCCAGTTTTATCCAGGATTGCAGGCGAAAACCAATGGCGATATCTTCGAGGCCAGCAACAAGGCAGACCTGACGCGCATCTGCCCCGACATAAAATGGGATTCGGTTTATCAGACGGAAACTGAGCGGATGTGGGCGTTTAATGTTCAAGCCTGCCCCGGTCAGCCGGACCAGTCCGAAAT
Organism: Candidatus Omnitrophota bacterium; assembly: GCA_031379345.1. Taxonomy (GTDB): domain Bacteria; phylum Omnitrophota; class Gorgyraeia; order 2-02-FULL-51-18; family 2-02-FULL-51-18; genus JAHFFM01. The sequence continues at coordinate 3,073 of JANNFA010000170.1, forward strand.
AGCGAGACTTGTCCGTGCGGAAGAAGGCTTCCATGTATTCCACTACGCAATCAAGAAGGCGCCGATGCCCGAGGACAAGAAGGCCGAGTGGACCGAGAAGCTCAAATCCATCACCATCGAGAAAGATTGAAAACCTATCACGGCAGCTGTTCTTGTGGGGCGGTGAGTTATGAAGCCCCCTTACCCGGGTTTAAGGGATGCCTGTGAAAGTTTCTAAGTGGGTATTTGGAATCGCGGGAATCAGCGGACTTGCGCTTTTATTGCCGCTCTATTTCAAGCCGGTGCCGAGTGATGTCGGCGCTGAATATTATTATGGATTTATCGGGGTGGGGTCGGCGTGGCAGATTGCGTTTCTGTTTATTGCCTCTAATCCAGGTAAATACCATATCATGATGATTCCCTCCGCGTTGGAGAAACTGACCTTTGCCGGAGCGTTGTTTCTGCTTCATTCGAAGGGCGCGGTTTTGAGCGCTCCTTTTGCGGCGGCATTCATGGACACGGGTTTTGCGGCGTTGTTTCTAATCGCATTTTTTATGGAGGCTTAGATATCGATATGGAGAAAAATAGGATGAAGCGGATGTTGATGGTCGCGGCGCTAGCCGTGTTCGGATTTTCATTGCAAGGTTGTGCGGTCACCATCATCGAAGACGGGCAGACCGGCGTGAAAGCTGATTTTGGAAAAATTATGAGTCAGCCGGTCGAAACGGGCTGGCATTTTTATATCCCCATGTTCAGCTGGATCGAGACCTGGAACGTCAAGACGCAGGAGATCAAGGAGACGGCTCAGGTCCCATCCTCCGAAGGTCTTATCTCGACTCTCGATGTTTCGGTGCTTTATTCGGTCGATAAGGACAAAGTCGTGAATGTGCGCCGTACCATCGGCAACAATTACCGCGACAATGTGCTTGAGCCCTATGTGCGAGAGGCAATCCGCAATGTTGTGAGCGGCTATCAGGTCAAAGCTCTCTATAGCGATGCAGGGCGCCAGGAAATCGGAAAAAAGATATTTGAGTTCTTGAACGAAAAACTCGAAAGCCGCGGCATCCGCATCCAGGACGTGCTCCTTCGCGATGTGCGTTTGCCGGCCAGCTTTTCACAGTCGATTGAGTTGAAACTTCGCGCCGAGCAGGAGTCGCTTCAGAAGGAATTCGAGCTTCTCAAGGCGAAAAAAGATGCGGAGATCGAAGTGGCGAGAGCGGAGGGTATCTCCAAATCCAATCTTATCATCGCCAACAGCCTCACGCCCGCATACCTTCGCTACAAGTGGATCGAAGGTATGCAGAAGAACCAAAGCCAGGTTGTCTATGTTCCGACCGAGGCAAACCTTCCCATCCTGGAGAGCGCGCGCTGGATCGAGAACGAGAAGCACGAGAACAAATAACCCATGCAGACATACACCTGTCCGACCTGCGGCGAGAAGATGGAGAGAAACCTTTCTCTTTTTATGGACCACACGGAAAAACATATCGTCGACGAAGTGCGAAAGCAGAACCCGGCCTGGGTCACTAAAGAGGGGTTTTGCCATAAATGTCTGGAATATTTCAAAAACCAGATACATCACTCCGGAAAAATGCCGGAAGGGACCAATCTTGACCCGGGCGGGGTGCGGCAAAGGCTCGTGTTGGGTGTGTTTGGATATGCGGCAGGAATAGGGGCGTTTTTGTGGCTTCATGCCAATCAACCGGCGAAACCGGCTTGGTTGATTCTTTTCCCGATTTTTTTTATGGGCACGTTGGGATTTCTACAGGCAAAAAGAAAACTTTGCGTCGTGATAGCACAGAAACAGGAGGAAGTGATGAAACAAAAAGCGCGGAGCATCTTGATTTTTTCATTGGTGTTGGCGGCGTCGCTCACCGCGGGACTTATGGTCGCGGGTTTGGCGCATGCGGATACAGCTATCGCTGTCATTCAGGCAACGACGCCGGATTCCAAGGTTTCCGGAAGCGTCGAGTTGACCGATACGCCGGAGGGGCTTAAGATATCCGGAAACTTTCAGAATCTTACGCCCGGCAAGCATGGTTTTCACATCCACGAAAATGGTGCTTGTGGAGAGGCAGGGAAGGCGGCGGGCGGACATTACAATCCCGGGAAGGTCGACCACGGACTTCTATCCAAAGATGGGTTTGCGCATGCCCACGCGGGTGATTTTGGAAATGTCGAGATAGGCGCGGACGGGACCGGGAAGTTTCAAGCGGTTGAAAAAGGCCTGACGCTTAAGGGCGGGGAACATTCTGTGGCCGGAAAAGCTTTTATCCTTCACGAAAAGGAAGACGATTTTGGTCAGCCGACGGGCAATGCAGGCGGCCGGATCGGCTGCGGTATTATCGAGGTTACCGAATAACCGGAAATGACGAACAAGATAAGATCATTTTTTGAGCTCATTAAATTTGAGCACACTATCTTTGCGCTTCCCTTCGCCTATTTGGGGATGGTGATGGCGGTCAAGGGATGGCCGGGATGGCGCGTCTTTTTCCTGGTGACCCTTGCCATGGCTTCGGCCCGCACGGCGGGGATGACGTTGAACCGTCTCATCGACATGAAGATAGACGCGCAAAACCCGCGCACAAAAAATCGGCCGCTTTTGACCGGGCAATTCAAGACAAGCTGGGCCTGGGTTTGTGTGGTTGTTTCTGCGGCGGTCCTTCTTTTCTCGGCCGCCGCGCTGAATCCGCTCTGTCTGCGCTTGTCGCCCATTGCGCTTATTCTTTTGACCGGCTACCACTACGCAAAACGATTCACGCATCTTTGTCACTGGGCGCTCGGTGCGGTGCTCGCCATCGCGCCGATGGGGGGCTGGATCGCGGTAAGGGGCGTGTTCGAATGGCAGCCTATCCTTCTTTCACTGGCCGTGATGTCTTGGGTAGCGGGCTTCGACATCCTTTACAGTTTACAGGACGTTGATTTTGACCGTTCGGCAGGGCTTCATTCGATCCCGGTTAAATACGGCATCACGCAATCTCTACGTATTTCCGCCTTTTGTCATGGCGCGACGTTGTTTTTTTTGGTTCTTTTCGGTTTTTTTGGCGGATTGGGAATCGTCTACGCCGTCGGCGTCGTCATCACGGCGGTTCTTTTGCGTATTGAACACGGTCTCGTGTCGGACGAGGACCTGTCGCATCTGAACACCGCGTTTTTCACGATCAATGGCTGGGTGGGCATCCTGTTGTTTGTTTTCACGGCGTTGGATCTTTATCGATGAGCAAAAGAATTATTGTGGGGATCACCGGTGCTTCGGGTGCGTTATTAGGCGAAAGGCTCGTGAAG
>JANNFA010000172.1:0-5754 GCA_031379345.1 Candidatus Omnitrophota bacterium
GCGCCCAAAATGTGAACGCGCTCAGTTCTTTATGCGCGCTCTTTGACAGCATCGCTTCGAGACGGATATAATCCTTGTCCGTTGTAACGGCTTCTTTGACACCCATGTTGACCGCTTTTCGCACGAAAGACAGCACCTCGGACTCATTGAAAAGGTGGTGGTCCTCATATCGCGCCGCAAAAACCACCTCCGCGCCCAACATTTCCACGGTTTTTTCAAAGGAATACGGGTCCCCGATCCCTGAGAGTGCCGCCACGCGCCGGCCACGAAGGTCTTGCAGCGAGGTCGTACGCTTACGCAGCGGATCGCGAAGCGCGACCGGCTTGTGCACCGCCTCAAAGATCAACGCGTTGGGCTTGATCGAATTGAGCTTCTGCCGTATCCAGTGCACATTCTTAGAACCGATGTCGCACTTGGTCAGGATGAACAGGTCCGCGCGCGCGAGATTCTCGAGCGGTTCCCGCAATGTGCCCATCGGAATCAGCCCTCCAGGCCCGAAGGGCTCGGCCGCGTTGAGCGTGACCACATCTAGGTCGCGCGCAAGACGCAGATGCTGGAAACCGTCATCCAAGAGCAGCACTTCCGCGCCGTGCTTGGTAATCGCTTCCGTCGCCGAACGCACACGGTCGCGGCCCACGATCACCGGAACTCCGGGAAGTTTCGTCCGCAACTCTTTTACCTCATCGCGTCCATAGCCGCGTGTCAAGACGGCCACCTTTTTGCCTTGCTCCATAAAAACCTGCGCGGCCTTGATCACTAAGGGCGTCTTTCCGGTCCCGCCCCACGTGATGTTCCCGATGGAGATCACACGCGCATTTACTTTCCTCTTCCGCTTCGGAAACCACCGGAAGCTGGACTGCCACACCCACACCACCCATGTATAAGCGGCGGCCAACGTTCTTCCTAATGCTTTTTTCATACCTTGGCCAAGCTCCTCTCTTTGGAATCCGTCATCGACAGGATCCATTCCACGTTCTTTTGCGTAGCGCCTTGATGTTTGCGTACGAGTTCGCGCGAAGCGCGGCCCATCGCTATCAGACATTCCGGTTCGCGCAGCGCCTTTTCCCACTCCCGGCGCAACTCTCCGGCATCGGCGACCTCGATCGCACCGCCGCCCGCTTTAAACTCGGACGCCATCTCTAAAAAATTCTGCACATGCGGACCAAATAAAATCGGCTTGGAATAATAAGCCGGCTCTGCCAGATTGTGTCCGCCCACCGGCACGAGGCTCCCGCCTACAAAAACAAGCCAGGCGCATTCATAAAGGGGCGCCAACACTCCCACCTGGTCCAGCAGCCACACGTCCCCTTCCCCGGCTCCCGTCAAAGAACGATAAGATGCGGTGCTGACACGAACAGGGTGAAGACCCGCACGCTCTGCCGCCTTTTCAATCGAAGGAAGTCTTTCTAAATGACGCGGGGCGATCAAGAGACGTGCCTGCGGAAAGGTTCGGCGCAGAACGGCATAGGTTTGGAAAAAAATCTCTTCTTCGCCCTCATGCGTGCTGCCGGCGATCAAGAGCTTCTGAGAGGAGGAGCGTAAAGCGTGTTTCAACCCGGAGGCGGCCTCCTCCTGCGCGGGGGACGGCTCCCAATCATATTTCAGATTGCCGTTCACAGACACCTGGTCGGGTGACGCGCCCAACGCAATGAAACGCGAACGCATACGCTCATCCTGCGCACTGATCGCTTCCATTTTCCGGAACACACGCCTTAAAAAAAACCGGACCGCAAGATATCGGCTGAACGCGCGGTCTGAAATACGGCCATTCGCGATGAGGACGGGCACTCTCCGTTTCGAAAGTCCGCGAAGAAGGTTCGGCCAGATCTCCGTTTCAAGCAGGATCAGCATCGACGGGTCGGTCGAATCCAGGAAAGCGTTGACGGACCAAGGAAAATCAACGGGGAAAAAGGTAAGCGCGTCTTCTTCGTTCTTGATCTTCTTCGCGACGGCATAACCTGTGTTCGTGGTCGTCGTCAGAAGAAACTTTGCCCCGGGGAGACGCTCCCTCAGGCGGTTCACCAAGCTCACGGCCAGCGCCACTTCTCCCACGGAGACCGCATGCACCCACACCGGCCGATGGCCGGCCAGCGCTTCGAGCAGATCCGGACCCACGGAACCAAAGCGTGCCGCAAAGCCCTTCCCAAACTTCCCCTTCAGGGCAAACATCGGAAGATAGACACACGCGAATAGAAAAAATAGGATGTTATAAAGAAGCCACATGGTCTAGGCGCGAGGGTGCGCTTTTTCGTATACCTCTTTTAAACGCCGTGAGGAGACATGTGTGTAGATCTGAGTCGTCGACAGATTTTCATGTCCCAAAAGTTCCTGCACCGATTTTAGATCTGCGCCGCGGTTCAAGAGATGTGTCGCGAAAGAATGCCGCATCGTATGCGGCGAGACTTTCTCGCGGCGCGATGTTTTTTCGATATAGATGTCGAGCACGCGGCATACGCTGCGCGCGGTCAATGGCGATCCTTTCTTGTTCATGGAATGATTGAGGAATGCCGCGCCGCCTTTCGAAAAACCTTCTTTTTCGCGCATTTCCAGGTAACGACGAATACTCCGAAGCGCGCGGTCACCGATCGGGCAAAGCCGTTCCTTCGAGCCTTTTCCAAAAACGCGGCAGACACCGCTGATGAAATCGATCTTATCGAGCTTAAGGCCGACAAGCTCCGACACACGCATGCCCGTCGAATAAAGCGTTTCAAGGAGGGCGCGGTCCCTGCGACCTGAGAGATCGTCTCCTGGGGACTCCAAAAGGCGCGCGACCTCTCCCTCTTCCATCACAATCGGCAGATGTTTTTCAAGTTTTGGATTCCGCACAGCCGCCAGCGGGTTCTTTTCCACACGCCCTTCACGCACAAGATAACGGAAGAACGTGCGTAATGTCGCCATCCGTCGCCCCACCGTGCGCTTAGAAAGCCCTTCGGCGTTCATTTGGGCAAGATACGAGCGTGCCTGGTCCTTGGAAACAGAAGTAACGGGCCGCCCGCCCAAATGACGGTAAAACTGCTCCAGGTCATGCGTATAGGCCTTGAGCGTATTTACCGAGCTGTTCTTTTCGGCGCGGAGGTATAGGAGAAATTTAGCGGCCTCGGGGTCCATCATCAAGAAACCTCAGGACCCTTCTCTTCCGCCTTGTTGTCTTCCGCTTTGTCAGAGGGAAGGCGGTTGGCGATAAAGGTGCAGGCGGGATAGCTCGTGCAGCCGTAAAACGGCCGGCCGCGCCCTGTCTTGGCCCGTCTTTGCACAAGCTTGCCGGTCTTGCACAGCGGACAGAATACTTCCGTCGAGATGGACTTCGCGTTCTTGCATTCGGGCCAGGCCGAACAGCTCATGAAGCGGCCGCGCCGCCCCCACTTGATCACCATCGGCTTCCCGCATTTTTCACAGATCTCGTCGGTCGGCTCCTGGACTTTTTTCACGGTCTGAATATTTTCCTTGGCCAGCTCCATCTGTCCCTTGAACGTGTCGTAGAAAGTGCGCACCACGGACACCCATTCAGCATCCCCTTCTTCGATTTTATCGAGCTCCTCTTCCAGATTCGCCGTGAAGTCAAAATCCAGCACCTTCGAGAAATGCTCCACCAAAAGGTCCGTGACGAGCATGCCCAACTCGGTGGGCAAAAGACTCCCTCCGTCGCGGCGTATATAATCGCGGCCGGTCAGCGTCATGATGATGGGCGCGTAGGTGGAGGGGCGTCCAATGCCGCGTTCTTCCATCGCCTTGACAAGGGACGCGTCCGTGAAGCGCGCGGGGGGCTTTGTAAAATGTTGGTGCCCGCCGATATCCACAAGCTTAAGAGTTTCTTCGGCCGCCAGGTCCGGCAAGGGATTGTCCTGCTCCTCCTCGCGGCCCGTCACCGCCAGGAAGCCCGGAAATTCCACACGGCTGCCCGAGGCCCTATAACTCATCCGTCCCGCTAGAATATCCACCGTGTCTTGTGCAATGATGGCCGGCATCATTTGACTGGCGATCATCTGCTCCCAAATGAGTGAATAAAGTTTACTCTGGTCCGGGGCAAGGTAGGCTTCCACGTCCTGAGGCCGCCGCGCCATGGAAGACGGCCGGATGGCCTCATGCGCTTCCTGCGCAGCTTTTTTGGCTTTGTATCCATTGGGCTCCGCGGGAAGATAGGATTTTCCGTATGTTTTAAGGATGAGTTCTCGCGTTTCTTTTAGCGCATCCCCTGAGACGCGCACCGAGTCTGTGCGCATGTACGTGATAAGACCCACCGCGCCTTCGTCGCCGATATCAACACCCTCATAAAGGGTTTGGGCCACTCTCATCGTTTTGGACGCGGGGAAACGGAAGCGGTTGTAGGCCGCCTGCTGTAATTTGCTGGTCGTGAAAGGCGCGGTGGGATTCCTTTTTTTCTTCTGTTTTTTTACTTCGGAGACGATGAATGGCGAGCCCTTGGATTCCTCAACCGCCTTATCCGCTTCTGATCTAACAGCCAGTTCTGCTTTTTTTCCGTCAATTTTATCCAAAGCCGCCTTGAAAATTCGCGTATCGCCCTTCAGTTTCTGAAGGTCGACTTCCACCGACCAATACTCCTCAGCTTTGAACGCCAAGATTCTCCGCTCTTGGTCCACGATAAGCCGGAGAGCGACCGACTGCACACGACCGGCGGACAGGCCGCGGCCCACCTTCTGCCACAGAAGCGGGCTCAAGGAATAGCCGACGAGACGATCAAGGACCCGGCGGGCCTGCTGAGCGTCGACCAGATGCATGTTCAGCTCCGTAGGATTTTTGAAAGCGCGCTGGATAGCCTCCTTCGTGATCTCGTTGAACACGACACGGCGCACGATCTTGCCCTCGCCCAGCGCTTCCTTCAAATGCCAGCTGATGGCTTCCCCCTCACGATCAGGATCGCAAGCCAGATAAAGTTCTTTTTTTCCCTTTATCTTTTTTTTAAGTTCGGACATCATTTTTTTTCTGTCTTTCACCACGATATACTGCGGCTGGAAATTATTCTCCACGTCGATACCCATCTTGCTTTTCGGGAGGTCGATCACGTGACCCATCGACGCGACAACTTCATAGTTGGGCCCTAAATATTTATGGATCGTCTTGCACTTGGTCGGCGACTCCACGATGACCAGCGCCTTCGCCTCCGCCCCGCCGCCCACGAAGTGCACGATCTCGACCGCGTCGCCCTCTTTCAACACCGTGTGTGAAAAAACATCTTTGGAAAGTATTTCAAGGTTGAGCTCGACGACCACCTTTTCTTTCGGGATGGAGAGACCGGCAAGAAGTTCCTGCACAGACAACGAACTTTCAAAATTCTTTTGTTCTCCATTCACAATGAGATTCATCGCTCCGTCTCCAAAAAATATTTTCCGGGCAGCTCACGCACAGCACCTTTGATGGCCAAAGCGGTTAAAAGGGTCATTGTTTTTTGTGGAGAAAAAGAACTTTTTTCAACAATTTCGTCCAACTGCAGAGATTCAGCGCCGTCCAAGAGACGCAAGAGGCCGCTCTCTTCCTTGCTAAGCTCGAAAGATTGACTGCCGGAATGCGCAGTCTTTTTTTTCTTCATTGTAAGACCGAAGTCCACCAGGACATCGGAGGCATCCGTCACAAAGATGGCCCCTTGCTTCAAAAGTTCATTGGAGCCAAGAGTCTTCTTGGATCCGGCATTCCCCGGCAGCGCGTAGACATCGCGTCCCTGCTCGAGCGCGCACCCTACCGTGATCAGCGCGCCGCTTTTTTCGCGCGCCTCCACCACCACAAGTCCACGTGACATTC
>JANNFA010000187.1:0-3014 GCA_031379345.1 Candidatus Omnitrophota bacterium
CACACGAACGCCGGTTTTAAGAGCGGGCTTGGTTGGGTTCGCCTCAAGCAGCGCGAAGAACTCATTATAAGGTAGCTGCTTGGCCTGCTTCTCAATCGGCATGGAACCCAAGCGCATAAAATAGAAAATGCTGAGGAACAGAAATATCCAAATGAAGATGGGCCCCGGAAACCAGTCCGGCGGATTTTTTCTAGATTTCTGTTTGGGTTTTTTAGGGTCCATAAAGAGAACGGTCATTATAGCAAATGCCTCCGCCTTTGCAAAGACATTGACAATAGGAATTGGCCTTCATTATACTGTTTTCTCTATGAAAAAGATCAAGGTCGCCATCATCGGGGTCGGCAATTGCGCGAGCTCGCTCATTCAGGGCATCGAATTCTACCGTAAGAACAACCTCACAACGAACAGCAAGCCCGAAGCCCTGGGGCTCATGAACTACTCTATCGGCGGATACCGCCCCCAGGACATTGAGATCGTCTGCGCTTTCGATATCGACAAGCGCAAGGTCGGTCAACCGCTCAAGAAGGCCATATTTAAGGCTCCCAACTGCACCCAACTCATCACCAACCACCTCTCCGAGCCCAGCACCGTCGTCCAGATGGGGCCTATTCTCGATGGCATTTCAGAGCACATGGCAGACTATCCGGACGACCGCCGTTTCCTCGCTTCCGATGCCAAGCCGGTGGATGTCGTCGCGGCCCTCAAAAAAAGCGGCGCTGAAGTGGCCGTCAACTACCTTCCTGTGGGCTCGAGCAAAGCCACCGAGTTTTATGCCGACTGCTGCATTCAAGCCGGTGTCAGCCTGGTTAATTGCATCCCGGTTTTTATCGCTTCCAATCCCGCGTGGGCCAAGCGTTTCACGGATGCAGGCATCCCCCTCATCGGCGACGATGTGAAAAGCCAGGTGGGCGCCACCATCGTGCACCGCACCCTTGCCCGTCTCTTTGAAGACCGCGGGGCGAAGATCGACCGCACCTATCAGTTGAATACCGGTGGGAATACCGACTTTTTGAATATGCTGAACCGTTCGCGGCTTAAATCTAAGAAGATCTCAAAAACCGAGTCGGTCCAGTCACAATTTCTGGAGCGCCTGACCGATGAGAACATCCACATCGGCCCCAGCGACTATGTTCCGTGGCAGAATGACAACAAGGTGGCCTTTATCCGCATCGAAGGCCGCGGCTTCGCCAATGTGCCTCTCCATATGGAAGTGAGACTTTCGGTGGAAGACTCCCCCAACTCCGCCGGCGTGGCCGTGGATGCCATCCGCTGTCTGAAGATTGCCCGTGAACGTAAAATCAAAGGTCCCCTCTTCTCCGTTTCCGCGTATCTAATGAAACATCCCCCGAAGCAATACGACGACACCCTCGCCCAGAAGATGGTCCAAGACTTCATCTCCGGAAAACGCAAGGACTGATCAAAAACGGCCTCTTTCGAGGCCGTTTTGTGGTACACTTTGATTGGTTGAGGGCGGTAGGATTCGAACCTACACCGACCGATTTTCAAGCCCCTAAAGACTCAATTTCAGTCACTCATCCGGTCAGGGATGAGCCCGTCTGCCGGTTGCGGCACGCCCCATATTTTTAGGTTTTTAGCAACTCCTTGGCAAGCTCTTTACCAGAGAAGGTAAGCACGTACTGCTTCCGCCCTTTATAGTGGAATAGTGCTGTTCCTCCGCTAGCCGCTCCTCGCACCGTCATTTCAATGCGATCAGGCGGCGTAAACCCGAGCGAGTTATAAGCGTCGCGCAGTTCCTCCATGCTGAATGCTTCTTTCTTCATGGACTTTACCAGACAGAACGCAATCAGCGCGGCCTTGGGACCAGGTCGCAAATTATCCTTACCCTTTAAAGCTGCCCCGAAATGATCAAAAGACAACCCAGGAGAAACTTCAACCGCCTCCGAAGGTGCTTGTGGTATGAGTGCTCTTGCAACAGGTGTTGAAGTGCCGAAAAAGGCATGGGTTGAGCGTAATACCTTTTCCCTATCTTCTGGGGACAACGGCTCAAGCATTGCAATAATTTCCTGAAGAATTCCCGATGGAGATCCGAAACTACTCTTCTGATTAGTCATTTGTACCCTCCTATTACTATTCAGTATATACATCATCCGACTGGGACATGTCAAGTTCCATCTTTTACATGATTTAATTAATCATCTGCCGATATGTCCGAAACAGGCGACGGTGGGTTCTCCGGAGGGAGCGCGACATCCCTGTCGCGGCCCGGAGCGAATTCCGGGACACAATACTAAATTAATTTAGTAATGTGTCCCCAATTAGTTGGATGCGTGTGTCCAAAGGCATCTTTGGATGTCCTGTAAAGATTTTGACCGTCTATGAATGCGGCTCACTAATGGGGACATAACACTAAATTATTTTAGAAAGTGCGACTTTTTAAAATAATTTAGTGCTATGTCCCTACTTCGCTACTTCGTTTCAGGCACTCCGAGGTCTTTGCAAATCTTACGGGCGAGAAAATCTTGGATTTCGGTATGGCGCGGGATGGATGACGTTTTTCTGTCGGTAGGATTCCAGTAGATGCTGTGCTTGCCGCCTTCACGGTGGAGCAGACACCCGCGCACTTTGAGATGTCGAAGCAAATCCTTACACTTCATTATACCGCGATATTCAGGGGTTCTTCGATGGCGCGTGGGCCGCGCATCCGATGGGCTAGTTCTCGATTGGCCTCAAGCACCATAACCAACGCTTCTTTTAAGTTACGCTTCACTTCGGCCAGCGTCTTTCCCTGCGTATTCACGCCGGGCACTTCCTGGACAAAGCCCACGTACCACTTGCCGCGTTTCGTATAAGTTGCTGTAAATTGACCAATCATAATACCCAAATTATACCTGAAAATCAGACAAAAAAGAACCCCCAGAGCTTTTGGCCCTGGGGGTCTTTTTTACTTTGTAAGACTTAGAACGTTACCTTGACCGAACCAACGAGGTCGGTGGCGGTTGCATCGTTCGGGCTGATGTAGAAGTCGCCCGGGATGAACCAACCAGCCAACAGAC
>JANNFA010000209.1:0-2570 GCA_031379345.1 Candidatus Omnitrophota bacterium
GGTTACATCCGGCAGGATGAGCTTGTCTGTCTTTATAACGCGGCTTTGGGGTATATTATGGTGTCCCTTTACGAGGGATTTGGGCTTCCCGTGCTGGAGGCAATGAGCTGCGGCTTAACCGGCGTATGTTCCGAGAGGACCTCTCTTCCGGAGGTGGCCGGAAATACGGCGTTTCTTGTCGACCCGGAGGATCCCGACGCGATCGCCCAGGCGATGCAGGACCTTTCAGAGGACGCGCCCAAACGGGACACGCTCTCACAGGCCGCTTACACTCGTTCGCAACGTTTCTCAACCGGCCGCACGGCGGCGGAGATGATAAAAATCTTTAGAGATGAAATCCAAAAATAAACGTCAGCCCATCGCTCTCATTCTGGGGACTCGTCCCGAGATCATCAAGCTCAGCCCTCTGATTCGCCTGCTGGAAAAGCGGAAGAGACCCTATTTTATAATCCACACCGGCCAGCACTACTCCTATGAAATGAGTCGCCTTTTTTTTAAAGAGCTTAGCCTGCCCGATTCTCATTGGGAGTTCACAAGACCGTCTTCCCTTGGATCGAACAAACACTCCGAGCTGATACGCCTGATGCAGGAACGTATTGAAGGTGTTCTCCGGCGGGAAAAGCCGTTTGCCGTGCTGGTGCAAGGCGACACGGACACCGTGGTGGCGGGAGCCAGGGCGGCCGCGAAGATCGGCGGCATCACCATCGGCCACGTGGAGGCTGGTCTTCGCAGCGGCGATCTGAAGATGCCCGAAGAGCGAAACCGTATCGTGGCCGATGGTTTATCGCATATTTTATTTGCACCGACCGAATTCGCGCGGAAAAACTTGCTCAGAGAAAAATTGAATGGAAAGCGCATCGAAGTCACCGGAAACACGATCGTGGATGCTCTTTTTCAGAATCTCAAGGTCGCTGAGAAAAGATCCGGTAGAAAGAAATTTAAAAAACCATTCGCGTTGGTCACCCTGCACCGTCCCGAGACCGTGGATGATCCGAAGCGGCTTCGGAAAGTCATCGAAGCGCTTGATACTCTGGTCCAAAAAAAATCTCTACGGATCATTTTTCCGGTACATCCCCGCACACGGAAGCGGCTTGAAGAGTTTGGGATCGATCAGAAGCGGGAGGGGTTTATCTTTCCGGACCCGATGGGTTTTTTGGATTTCATCCAGCATGAAAAAAACGCCGACATCATTCTCACCGACTCGGGCGGGGTCCAAGAGGAGGCCTGTATCTTGCGCGTGCCTTGTGTGACGATCCGTACGACCACGGAGAGGCCGGAGACAGTGAAAGCGGGCGGGAACGTGGTGGTAGGTTATGATCCGGCCCGCATCGTCCGCGCGGCGCTGGCGATGATGGACAAACCTCGTCAATGGAAAAATCCCTTCGGAGACGGCAAGGCGTCCATACGTATCCTCGCGGCGTTGGAGCGTCCGTGAAGCCGCTGCTCTCCGTCTTAGTCCCTCTGTACAATGAAAAGGACACGCTGCGAGAACTCCTGCGGCGTGTGCTCGAGGCGGCCCCTGCGGATAAAGAAGTGATCTTGATCGATGACGGCTCTACGGACGGGTCGCGCGAGATCCTGAAGAACGAGATCGAACGGAGGTATCCGAATGTGCACATCGTCTACCATGAAAAAAATCAAGGCAAGGGCACGGCCATCCGCTCAGGCCTGAAAGCGGCCTCCGGAGACATCGTGATCATCCAGGACGCCGATCTCGAATACGATCCGCAGGATTTCCAGGTGATCTTAAGGGAGTTCGACAAGGGCGCTGAGGTGGTCTATGGCACACGCTTCAAGCACGACCGCGTTCGAATTTTTCTATGGCACTGGCTTCAGAACCGGTTTGGAGCACATCACCGCATCAAACGTATCCATCATTATTTGGGCGTGCGGTTCTTGAACCGCCTTACGAATCTTCTTTACGGCACAAACATTACCGACGAGGCCACCTGCTATAAAGCGTTCCGCAGAGCATTGCTGAGCTCTCTGGATCTCCAATGCCGCGGGTTCGAGTTCTGCCCGGAAGTGACCGCGAAGATCCGCAAAAAAGGAGTCACGATCACAGAGGTTCCTATCTCATACACGCCACGCACAGAAAAATCAGGGAAGAAGCTGAATTGGAAACATGGCATCGAAGCGATTTGGACGCTGATCAAATATCGTTTTATAGACTAATTCGTGTGAGCACATGAAATACGTGTTTCAAAAAAAAAGCAATGCGCGGATCGCGTCTATCGTGGACGCCCTCGGGAGATTTGTTTTTTATCGCCGCGAGCAAGCCATTCCGGACCCTAAGACCATTTTGGTCGTGCGCTTGGACCATCTGGGTGACATCCTTTCCGCGACCGGTATCCCGCAGGGTTTAAAAGGCCGTTATCCCGACGCTCGGGTGATTTTTTTGACCTCTACTGCCGGAAAAGCCCTTTTAGAAAACAATCCTTATGTGGATGAGGTCATAATCTATCCGGGAAAAGAGGGATTTTCCAAAAGAATGAACTTTTTAAGAAATCTTAGAAAAAGAAGGTTTGATGTGAGTTTCTATCCCTATCCCAATGTCAATATCATGAGCG
>JANNFA010000272.1:0-9339 GCA_031379345.1 Candidatus Omnitrophota bacterium
TCTATGCGGACTCAGAGTTCGAGAAGTCGCTGAAGGTGTTCGTGTACCACATCACCGATGAGCGACTTCTTCACGTTGGGATTCCTGGGGATTCGAAACTCTCCGATTTCGACCGTTCTGCTTTCGTCAAGCCGTATCCGATAGACCGAAGAATCGATCGCCAGCGCGGTGTTTTCACTTACCATCCCCACCCGAGCCATCGGCCGACCAAGGTTTCGGCGAGCACCTATGTCTTGGAGTGGCCAGTAATCCAAGAGTTGATCGCTTTGATGAAAGGATTAGGGTTTACGGAGGACCACTTCTTCCCAGACTACGCTGGCATTGCGCATGCGGTCATGTCGGATACGAGTCTCTAACGCGTCAATAGATTTGGTTAGAGATCAGTCTGCTGCCTTTCACCGCCAACATTAAGGGTTCAGTGTCACATTGTTTTCCTTTGCAAACAATGTGACACTGCCCCTCTGCCTATGAAACTTCAGTCTCTTGAAAACAAAGTTCTGATGGAAACGGTTTGGAGCTGATATTTTTATGAAGCGTGTCGAGCAGAACGGCAACTGGTCACTTTTCTGTCCGAATGAAGCGAAGGGCCTGGCGGACAGCTGGGGCGCGGAGTTCGAAAAACTCTACGAAAAATATGAGCAGGAAGGCAAGGCGCGCAAGACTGTGAAAGCGCAGGACCTGTGGTTCGCCATCCTCGAATCTCAAATCGAGACCGGCACGCCCTACATGCTTTACAAAGACGCCGCCAATGGCAAGTCCAACCAGAAGAACTTGGGTACCATCAAGAGCTCGAACCTTTGCACCGAGATCATCGAATACACTTCGCCGGATGAAGTGGCAGTGTGCAATCTTGCCTCGATCGCGTTGCCGCGTTTCGTCGTGGACGGCAAGGTCGATCACCAGAAGTTATTCGAGGTCACCAAGGTCGTTACTAAGAACTTAAACAAGATCATCGACGTTAATTTTTACCCGGTCGAGGAAGCGCGCCGCTCCAACATGCGTCATCGCCCCATCGGGATCGGCGTGCAGGGACTCGCGGATGTATTTCTTATTCTCAAGATGCCTTTTGATTCTGAGGAGGCGCGCAATGTGAATCGTGAGATTTTTGAAACGATCTATTTCGGCGCAATGACGGCATCCAAAGACCTCGCGAAGCTTCATGGAGCCTATGAGACCTTTCAGGGTTCTCCGTTGTCACAGGGAATTTTCCAGTTCGATATGTGGAATGTAACCCCCTCTAACCGCTGGGATTGGGAGTCTCTCCGTAAGGAAGTGAAGGAGTACGGCGCGCGTAATTCGCTGTTGCTTGCGCCGATGCCGACAGCCTCCACTTCACAGATTCTTGGAAATAATGAATGCATCGAACCCTATACGTCCAATATCTACACCCGCCGCGTGCTTTCGGGCGAGTTCATCGTAGTCAATAAATACCTGATGAAAGAGCTTGTCGAGTTGGGGATTTGGAATAATAAATTAAAAGAGAAAATTATTACCGCGAACGGTTCTGTCCAGGGCATTGAAGAGATCCCGCCGGCCGTAAAGGATGTCTATCGCACCGTGTGGGAGATCAAGCAGCGCTCGCTCATCGACATGGCCGCCGAGCGGGGCGCGTTTATCTGCCAGTCGCAGTCTTTGAACCTGTTCCTTGTAGACGCCAACTATGCGAAACTCACCTCGATGCATTTCCACGCATGGAAGACGGGTCTTAAGACGGGTATGTATTACCTGCGCACAAAAGCGGCTGTGGATGCGATCAAGTTCACCGTCGATAACCGTCAGCAGCCTGCCGATGTTCCGGTGGAAACGAAAGAAGCCAAAGACCAAAAGATGGCGGATATCGCTTGCTCCTTAGAGAACAAGGACGACTGTCTCGCCTGCGGTAGTTAAATTTTCGTCCCGAATTTTTCTGGGCGTTTCCAGCCCTTTGAAAAAACAAGATAGTCTCCCATAGTGCGGATGATGCCGAACCCGTAAAGAATACTCGGCCAGAGACGGATGGAAGAAGCTTCTTCGAAGTAGCGCGTGCGGATGGGAACTTCGGTGATCTTGAGGTGCTGGACAAGGATCTGCACGATGATCTCAGTGTCAAAAATAAACCCGTCGGAATTTTCCTCAAAACGGATGGACCTCAATACTTTTGCGCTGTAAGCGCGAAACCCCGAATGGAACTCCGTAAGGTATGTCCCAAGCACCACGTTCTCGAACGCGGTGAGGAGAATGTTCGCGTTGTGCTTCCAGAGCGGCATCCCGCCTTCGAGCGCGCCGCCTTTCATCATGCGTGAGCCGAACACCGCGTCGGCCTCTCCGCGGAGAATGGGCTCGACGAGCTGCGGGATGATCCTCGGGTCGTACTGGTAATCGGGGTGGCACATCACGACCACATCGGCACCGTGTTCAAGAGCTTTCGTGTAACATGTCTTCTGGTTTCCGCCATAGCCGCGGTTTTGTTGATGCGTGTAGACGGTGAGGCCCAGTTTTTTAGCCAGCGCGACGGTTCCATCTTTTGAAGCATCATCCACCAGGATGATCTCGTCGACAATGTCGCGCGGAATGTCGGCCACTGTGCGCTCGAGGGTTTTTTCGGCGTTGTACGCGGGTAGTACGGCGATGACTTTCATTTTCTGCACAGGCACCGGCACGACCCGTTCATCAAACTCAAGACTTTCCAGTGTATGGACCTTTTTTGCCACGACACCGATCTGGTCGTGCAAGGTGACGCGCAGCAAGCGGTCGCCCAAACCGAATGTGTGCGAGATCCATTCCGGCGCGAAGCGAACGAGAGAGGGGTAGGTGTGGAGGCGCTTCGTCCAGTAATTCCAAGAAAACACACGCGGGTAAGAGCCGTAACGGATGCTTTTCAGCCCAGTTTCATTGAATATTTTCTCGAGGGTTGTGTGAGAAAAATAAAACAGGTGATATTTGTTGATGCCCCACCACTTCGCACGCAGGATGCGGCTCAAAACGCTGTCGATATCCGGCGTGCTGATATAAAGCACGCCATCGTTCTTCAGGATGCGGCGCACTTCCCGAAGGACGGTCTTCGGATCTTCCAGATGCTCGATAACGTCATTCATCACGATGGCATCAAAACTTTTCTCAGGGAAGCGGGCCTCGGCCAGAAACCCCTGAAACACGTCCACACCAAAGCGTTCGCCGGCTGTCTTCTTAGCCCAGTTTGAAAGATCAACTCCCTGCACACGCCAGCCCTGCGTCTTCGCCTCTGCGAGGAAAAATCCGGGGCCACAACCGATATCGAGCATCCTTCCGCCGCTTTTAAACTTGCCGATAAAGCGAAGGATGATCTGCGCCTGGCGGCGTCGGCCCTTCTCCTCTGCGACATACTCAGGGTCGACCATTTCGGTGTAATCTCTCACGATGTCATTGACGGGTCCCTTGGGGATGGCGTAGACAAGGCCGCAACTCATACAGCGAACGATCTTATCGGGTTTTTCTAAGTGAGATTCGGAGATGGTATAGGCCGTGCCGGCGGAGGCAGGCGGAGACGCCTTTTTTTTCTCGTGATGGACCAAGGTATAGCGTGAATTACCGCAAAGATTGCAGCCGCCTGAGAGAGAAGATTTTCCCATACGTGTTAAAGCTTAACAGATTGTATTCAATCTCACAATGTTGTGCTATATTAATAGTGGGTTTGTACGTTATACATACAACATATAGGTGAAAACGGCTCCCAAAACGTGCAGACGACTTTACGCGCCATAGCGCTCAACCTCCTCTTTTTTGTCTGTTTTTCTACCCTGCCCACCGCGACGGCTATCTCTGCTACCCCCAACTCTTTAAATGAAGAACAGTGGGTCATGCTCGTTTACCAGAAGGGCAAAGAAAATTATGACCGTGGCGACTATACTGCCGCGTCAGCCGAGTGGGACAAACTGTCCGAAGTCGTGGACCGCTACCCGGCTTTTAAAACGGTTGTTGATTATTTGCGCGGACGGACAAAAAGCATCTCTCCTGAATCGGCCGACCAGGTCGAACTGCAATTGGCTTCCCGCAAGAAACAGATCGAGACCGCTTTTCAAAAGGGGAAAGATCTCTACGACCAGGGTAAAATGAATGAAGCGCTTGCAGAATGGGACAATCTTTCGTCCTATCTGCCTGAGGACGCTCCCCAGCGTCGTCTACTCGAAGACCTTCGCAAATACTACCTCGAATCCCAGCAGACCGCTGTGTCGGGCGGGCTGACAAAAGAAGCCTCCGCGGACATGCAGAAGTTCTTCGCCTCTGCCGCGGAACTTTTTAAGACGCAGGCTGAGCAGGCAAAGACTGCGCTCGCGGCTTCCGACAGCGCCCAGAAGAACATCGACGAAGCCTATTCCAAAGCAAAACTTTTATATTATCAAGGCAGCTATCCTGAGGCGATGAAGGAGATCGAAAAGCTTGTGCCGTACTTTTCCGAAGGCTCCGCCGACCGAAAAGGCGCGGAGGCGCTCGCGCGGGTGTATCAACAGTCGCTTGCTGAAAAAGGCTCCGCAGAAAAAGCGATCAAGCAGAAGAGTGTAAAAGTGAAACTGCCGGCTGATTTCCAGAGATTTACCGCTGAAGTCGACGAGAAATTCCGCGCAGAACTGAAGGAATCAGAGACCCGGCGCAGCGCCTCAGAAAAATCGTTCGCGGACAAACAGGCCTGGTCCTCTGAGGATTTTCAAAAAGGCGCCGAGCTCTATCGGCAGGGCAAGGTAGACGAGGCGGTGCACCAGTGGGAGAGCGTCGCCTCCGAGTTCGAGAACGAGCGTTCGATGAACGCCCTCGTTGAGACGGTGAAGAAGAATCAGGCCGAGCGCGCCCGCATCCAAAAGGAATTGGAAAACGCCCTGGCTGAGAAGCAGGCGCTTGTGAATGGGCGTCTTGAGAAGGGCCGGTTCTTATATGAAGCCGGTAATTTCGAAGAGGCCAAAAAAGAATGGGCCTCGGTCAAAGGCCTCGTCGGGGACGATGATAAGATCGATGAGTTCATCACACAGATGCAGCAAGCCTACCAAGATTCTCTGAAGATCAGGAAGAGCGAAGAAGAGGCGAAGACCGCTGCGAATGCACGTCTCAAATCTCCCGAGTCGTTCTCGATCATGCTTGAGTCGGCGAAGGAAAAGCTAAGATCGCGCATCGACGGTGCTAAATCAGAACAGCAAAAATCAGAACAGACAGCCTCCGACCGCGCCGCTCTTTTACAAAAGACCGTTTCCAGCGGCAAGGCTCTTATTGAATCCGGAAAATTCCAAGAGGCTTTAAAAGAGTGGAAATCACTGCTTCCAATCGTGGAAGATGAGGAAGATCTGAGAAAGTCACTCGAAGCGCTCGAAGCGGATTACGAAGCCGCACAAAAGGCGGAAAGTGACGCTAAACTAGCCGAGACGAAGAAAAATTCAAAAGCGGCGCTGCCCGACGACCTCTCCGTGCTTCTTTTGGATGCCGGCCGGCAGATCCGCGCGCAGAACGATGCCGCCTCCTCGCGTAAAAAACAGGCCGAGCGGTCGCTCGTCGACCGGCAGGCATTCGTGTCGGAACATTTCGACAAGGGCAAAGCATTCTTTGATGGAAACAAGCTCAGCGAGGCGCTTAAAGAATGGTCGATGATACTCCCGAATCTGGAAGATGAAGCAAAATTAAAACCGCTCATTGACCAGGCGCTGACGGACCAGCTGAGTCTGGCTTCTTCCCAGAAATCCGCCTTAGATGCCGAATCGCACAAAGACCAGAAGATGAAGACGCCCGGAGAACTTTCAAAAATGGTCGACGCGGCCCGCGCAAAGATCATGACAGACACGGAGGCCGCGAAAGTGCGTGCCGCCGCAGCGGACAAGGACTATGCCTCCCGGCAGCTTTTAGTCCAGAACACCTTGGTAAAGGGCAAGGCTCTTTATGAGGAAGGCCGTTACTCTGAAGCTTTGAAAGAATGGTCAGCAACTCTTGATGATCTAGAGGATTCCGACGCGCTGCGCTCATCCATGAAAGTCATCGAAGCGCGCTATGAAGAATCCATCACTTCTAGTAAGGCTGCGGATGAGGCAGAAGCGAGAAAGAACTCAAAATTGCCGGCACCGACTGCGTTGAAACCGCTGCTGGCCGAATTACAGCAAAAAATGGCCTCTCAGACACAGAATTACGCGTCCAGAAAAGAACAAGCCTCGCAAGTCATTGCAGACCGCCGAGCGGAGATAGACGGGGTTTTTGCGAAAGGAAAACTCGCAGCAGAAAATGGCAATCTGGAGGAAGCATTGAGCCAATGGTCGGCGCTACTGCCCTCCATCACCGAAGAAGCGGACCTGCGTAAAATGATCACTCAGGTCCAAACCGACAAGGCGGCGCTTGCGGAAATACTGAAGGCCGCCGAAGAGACGGAGAAGAGACAGACTTCCAAAGTCGATTCACCGGAAGCCCTAGAAGTGATACTGACAGAGATCTCGGTAAAATTACAAGGCGAAGCAGCAATGGCCCGCAATCGCAAAGAGCAGCTGGAGAAGTCCGCCGATGCGCGCAAGACGCTTGTGCGCAATACCTTCGAAAAGGGCAAGGCGTTCTATGGGGAGGGCCGTCACCATGAAGCACTCAAGGAATGGGAAGGGATTCTGCCGCAGATCGACCATGAGGAGGCCCTTAAGCCGCTCTTTGACAAAGCGATGAAAGAATATGAGTCACTCGCCATTTCTCAGAAAGAAGCGTCCGATGCTGAATCGTTGAAAGACCAAAAATTAAAGACCCCTGAGGAGCTTCCGGCGTTCTTGCAGGGGATGAGCGATCAATTACAAATACACACTCTCGAAGTCCGTAACCAGCGTGCCCAAGCCGAACACACGCTAGAGCTGCGCCAGAGCGATGTCGATAAGACCGTCATGCGCGGCAACGCCCTTTTTCGTGAGGGTAAGATCGAAGAAGCAAAGGCCGAGTGGCTTTCACTTCTATCCAGCGTGGAGGATGAGACGCTTTTAAAAAGTACCGTGGAGGCTCTCGTAAAATTACACGAGGACCGCGTGACATTGAAAAAAACAGAAGAAGAGACAGTCGGTCTTCCACAACAGCGGTTCAAGTTGCCAAGCGATTTATCAACCGAACTTTCCGATGCTTCACAAAAACTGGAGATGCAGCGGATCGACGCCGAGGGAAAGCGGCGTATTGCGTTGGAGTCGCTGGCACAGCGCGAAGCGGAAATGCGCCAGGTGTTCGACAAGGGCAAGAAATATTATTGGGAAGGAAGATTGCCGGACGCCATCCAGTCTTGGGCCTCGATCGCCCCTTTGCTCGAGGACTCAGAGATCAAAACCAAGATCGCAGTGTTGGCGCAAAGCTACGATAATTTGCTAAGCACCCGGCAAGAAACACAAACTGCAGAGTTGCGTAAGGACAATAAACTCAAGACGCCGGAAGAACTGCCAAAGCTTCTCGAAAATATGAATCAAATCGTGCAGAGCCAGGCGCAGTATTCGGACACGCAGAAGAAGATCGCCGACCAGACTTATGTTGACCGTCAAGCGCTCATCAACACTACCTTCCAGAAGGGCAAGGCTCTATACGAGGAGGACCGGATTCCCGAGGCTCTCGAGGAGTGGGCATCCATCTCTCCGTATCTTGAGAAAGGCTCTGAGCTCAAAGCATTCATCGATAGCGTTTCTCGCGGTTATCAAGACTCCCAGATTGCTAAACGTGCCGCGGATGAGGCGCAACTCAAGAAGACGATCAAGTTCCAGACACCGGCCGATTTGTCGAAATATCTCGCAGAAGCCTCCGATAAGATGAAAGCGCAAGTAGAGGACTCAAATATACAAAAAGAAGCGGCTGACCGTTCACGGGCTGAGCGCCAAGTCTGGGTGGATGGCAAGTTTGAGCATGGCAAGCTGCTCTACCAGAAGGGTGATGTGGCCGGGGCGGTCGATGAATGGAAGACAATCCTGCCTTATATCGAGGACGATAGCAAAGTGCGCCAGCTTATCTTGAAGGCTGAAGAGAACAAGAAGGCTCTGGAAAATCAGAACGAAACGGCCGCGGTGACTCCTGCGGTGCCCGCCAAAATCGTAATCCCACCGGACCTGGGTAAAGCGCTGGCCGCCGCCAACGCTGATCTGGAAAAGAGCGTGGCAAGAAATAACCGTACGAAGCTCGAGAGCGATGTACAGAATGTCATCCAGGAAAAGAAGAAGAAATCCAAGAAAGAGGACCCCAAAATAGCAGTTGTTGTGCCCCAAATACCCCTTGATGATATCGAGCAGATGATGTTGGAGTACAATATCTCCACCCCCCAAGAGCTGGAAAAACGGCATCAAGAAATGAAAGCCGTAAAGTAGTCAAGAATCTGAAATTAGCCTACCTTAGTTAATTCTGCTTAAACTAAATAAAACATTTGTATTTTTTTATTAGAAACGCTTTAATAGACAATTGACGGAGTATCGATATGGGCTATTACAGGGTATTCGGACTAGAGGAAGAACCATTCTCCACAAGTCCCGATCCGGCGTTTTTTTATGAATCCGCCGAGCATCGGGAGGCTTTGTTACGTCTGGAGATTTCCGTAAAGCTTAAACGCGGAGCGAGCCTTGTTTTGGGCGACGTTGGAACGGGTAAAACGACTCTCGCCCGTAAGCTTTTTTCAGCTTTTCAAGACCGCTCGAAATACGAGTTCAGTATGATCCTGGATCCAGGCGCTGAATCGGAACTGGAATTCCTCGCATCGCTTGCGGACGTGTTTGCCGTAAAGCCCGAAGTAGCGAGTATTTACGGTTTCCGAAAAGCCATCGAAGCGCATCTTTTTCAAAAGGGTGTGGATGAGGGAAAGACAGTGATCCTTCTCATCGACGAAGCCCAGAAATTGACCCCGACAGCCATCGAGGTCCTTCGCACACTGCTTAATTTTGAGACAAACAAGTTCAAACTTTTACAGCTCATCCTTTTTGCGCAGACGGAACTGTTGCCCCAGGTACGCGAGATACGAAATTTTTGGGACCGACTCTCCCTGAAATACGTGCTCAATCCATTGAGTTTAAAAGAGACCAAAGAGATCATTGAATTCCGTTTGAAGCAGGCGGGTTATCGGAAGAACACGGCGCTGTTTTCGGATGGGGCGATCGACATGGTCTTTCATCACACGGAGGGCTGCCCAAGACGCATCATGATGCTCTGCCACAATGCGCTCGAGAACCTCATCATCAAAAACCGTCCGACGGTCGATCAGGAAACGATGCGTGAGTTGATCTCCGAAGAAGCGAGGATCGTCGATGCCCGACCCTAATCCGTCGAATCGTGAACGTCTTCTACGCTTAATAGACGGCGGCACGGAAGCTTTGAAAGAGATGCAGTCCGGCGATCCAGCCGCAAAACCATCGGATCCCGTGATCA
>JANNFA010000274.1:0-4821 GCA_031379345.1 Candidatus Omnitrophota bacterium
GCCTTCTTCAAATCCGGCGACGGTGGCACGAAACTTGCCTCCGCGGCCATCTAAAAGTTCGACACCTTCACCCAACTTTACGCGAAGTACGTTACGGGCATGATGGCTCTCTTTATTGTCGAGCAAGACACGACCGCTTTCAGCGGTCACGGATGGAAGAATGAAACGGTGCATGATTTAAACTCTTATGATAAAATCTTGAACTTGAGTTGAAATTTTGGGCCTGTAGCTCAGTTGGTAGAGCGCCTCGTTCGCAATGAGGAGGCCAGCGGTTCGACCCCGCTCAGGTCCACCAATTAATTCTTCTCCAACGGGTAGCCTTTTTCCCGCCAAACGTCTATTCCTCCGTCCATCCACCGGACATTTTTAAAACCAAGATCTTCGAGGTCTAACTTGAGAGTTTTGCTGAGACCGCAATGTGCGTGACAATAGGTCACGATGGCCGCATCGCGCGGAATGTCCTTTGTCGCGCGTTCAAGCGCTTTTTTTGAGCTGGGCGCTTCCCGCACGATCTTCTGCTTAAAAAGTTCCGCTTCCTTGTAATAAACCTCATCACGCGGGAGCTTTGAATTGGGCAGCCGCTCGTGGTCATGCTCGTCTTTCGTGCGAGCATCGAATATCAAAAAGTCCTTTCCCTGCGCCATCTCCGCGTAAAGCTCTTCCGGCACAAGGCTGCCAGGCTCCGCCTCCTTAGGTGCTTTCGAAGCAAGGACAGGAGCCGCTTCTTTATAGCTTACAAAATTTTCTTTTGCGCATGCCGGATGCGCCAAAAGAATGGCCGAGAGTATCGCAAGAGTGTTTATCTTTTGAGAGATTTTTCGAGCCATGCGAGGTACTCCCTTGAGCCCTTCGACGCCGGAATTGCGAGAATCTCCGGAACGTCATAAGGATGGTTTTTCTTTAAATAGGCCAGGAGCCGGGGCCAGACGCTCCGGCTTGTCTTAACAAAAAGCAGTACTTCCCGCGAACGCCTTACCTTGCTTTTCCAACGGTAGTACGAAACGGCACCGGGAACGGCCGTCCCGCAGGCGGCGAGTTTAGCAGAGACAAGCGAACGAGCCATACGCTCAGCGCTCTTCATGTCGCCAAACGTGGTCAGGACGACGCACGCGGCCACGGATCTTAAAACCGCAGCGTAATCTTGTAGTCCTGTCCTTCTTCTTCGAGGATCACATGGCCCTCACGAGCGAGCCATCCCAAACTCATCATCACCACATCACGTTTCTTATCGAGACCGCGCATGAGTTGTGAAAGTGTGCAGCCCTTATGCTGATCCAGGTAGTGCCAAATATCTCCGGCCGCAATGCCGATTTCCGTGATCATTTTGATTCGCCTCCGCTTAAATTTGTCTGCCTATGATAATGGCCTCGCCCGAATAAAGCAACATACATGAGGGTAGCGGCGGACGAGTGGGCAAAGCGTCAGCGTCTTCTCCGGAGGGAGCGCGAGCTACGGTCGCGGCCCGGAGGAGAAGACACTGACGCGTAAACTATACGAGCCTGTCTTCCGGAGATTTTTTGTTATAGGACTTGCATTGGGGGCACTGCGAAATTTCGTGGTGGGTCGAGTCGACGTAGGTATGAGCACAGATGGAACATTCCCAGACATTCGCATCTTCACGCACGTACTGCGGGAGTGCGCTTTTTTTTTCTACGAATACCCAGAGAATGAATATGACCAAAAGAGATGACATGATATAGAGAAAAACGGCGGTCGAGATATCGAGTTTAAACATGCTCACTCACAGTCGTACGGCGAAAAGTAACCCGCCCCTTATTATGACCGTCTTCTCCAAACACCGGCGAAGGTGTAAATAGCCATTGCCGCAGATGGTCTTCCCATCGCTGATCCAGTGCGGTGTCGCCGCTTGTCACCACGACAGTCATCAAAACAACCTTGCCTGTACTGTCGAGCTCAAACTCGAACTCAACGGGACGGACATCATTCACATCCGGCGGCTCGGGGCGGCTCAAAATCTGATGAGAAGCGACGTCGCCGCTCAATTGAAAGTAATCTGAAGGCGAAAAACCGGTCCCGCGGAAAAACTCCTCGGGCGCCGCCTTCGGGCCGCTCATCAACTGTCGGAGAGATTGCGCCGGGTCCGCTCCAAGCGGCAGACTAGTGACGTCCCCGCTCTCATGGCGACCCATGGAAGGGGTCGGCAGCTCCGTCGCAGCATCAAAATCGGAAAGTTCACGGTAAAATGCTTTGGAATATTCGGGCCGCGATTCCACGAGAGTTTGGAAGATGGAATCATCCAGAACCCGTCCGATCGACACGAACTTCGTTCTGGCGGCTTTTTTTTCACTGCGAGGGGTCACGATGATGGTCACAGAAAAAAACCAGAAGAGATGCCACAAGACCGACAACGCGACCGCGAAAGAAAACGAGCGGTTCATCGGCATTAGGAGGACTCCGCCACCTTTTGATTTGTGGCGATGTTGATCTGTGGCACGCCGGACTCTCGGCACATGTCCCATATCTCAACAACGCGCCCAAGGGATGCGCTGGTGTCCGCCTTGAGCAGCACCGTCTTATCATCCTGCGCGGCCTGACGGATCTGGACAGCGAGGTCCTGCACCGTGATGGGTTGGTCGTTCAGAAACAGCAGGTCTTGTCCGGTCAAGGTCACAACGAGGTTCTCGCTTCGAATCACCTCTGACGAGACAGCCTTCGGCAGGCTCACTTTGATCCCGGGTTGCACGACGAAATTCGAGGTTAGCATGAAAAAAATAAGCAGGAGGAACATCACGTCAACAAGCGGCGCGATATCCAGCTGACCTTTTTTGATCTCGGTCCTGCGCTTCAGCCGTTCAAACCGCATTTTCGTCGCGTTTCTCGGCCAAAATATTTAAAAGATCCGTCGCGCTGCGTTCCATATCCAGCACGAATCCGTCCACACGGCTCACAAGATAATTGTAGGCGACGTAGGTCGGAATCGCGACACACAGTCCGAATACGGTGGTCAAAAGCGCTTCCCAGATACCGCCGGCAAGGTCGCCAGGATTCACGGGATTGAGCGCGGTCGCCTTGGATTCGATCACCTGGAAGGCCGCAACAAGCCCTGTCACCGTGCCCAAAAGACCTAAAAGCGGCGCCACATGCGCGACGGTCGCGAGCACCGGAAGATTTCTCTCTAACCTCGGCACTTCGTGCACGCTCGCATCTTCAATCGCTTCGCGGATCTCGCTTCGCGGACGGTCGTGCTTGAGAATCCCGGCTTTCAATATAGAGGCGATCGGGCCTCCGGTGCGGTCACAAAGGTCAAGAGCCTCCATCACCTTGTTCCTCTTAAGGGATTTGGCGATCTGTTCCATAAATGATTTTGTATCGATCTGCTCCTGACGCAGCCGAAGCAAACGCTCTATCACGATCGCGAACGCGATCACTGAACACAATAGGATCGGCCACATGATCGGGCCGCCCTTCTGCATGAATTCCCACATTGATTTCTTCCTCCTTAGATTACCTGCTAGACCTTATTCTGCTCGAACGTCTTCGAAAGTTGAATCTTTATTTGTTCCGCCTGATCCTTGTGCGGTCCGGCCGAGGACGCGATCTTCTCGTAAAGCGCAAGTGCTTCACGGGGACGGCCTTCGAGCTCGTACACTTGCGCAAGGCTCCACTGGACCTCAAAAGCAAGTTCCGCAGGCGCACCCTTGAGCGATTCCTGAAAATAGAACGCAGCTTCTTTGAGAAGACCCTCTGCTTTCAATATTTCAGCAAGTTTTGTCTGGACCTGGGAGCGCAGTGCCTCCTCTTTTGCCGCCCCGGCTACTTTCGTCAAAATTACTTTTGCCTCTTCTGCGCGGCCTTGTGTAAGAAGAAAATCAGATACTTTCAATGCACTTGGAGCGGCCCAATCACTCTGCGGGTAAACTTCGGTCAGTTTTCGCAGCAGTTCCACAGAAGCGGCTGGCTCTCCTCCGGCCTCACGCGCCTGTGCTGCCTGATACAACGTCTTGTCCGCCAACACGTTCTTTGGAAAATGGGCCGCCACATTTTCAAGGTATTCAGCCGCTTTTAAATACTGGCCCCGACGAAAATAGAAATCACCAAGCGCGTAGTAGATATCCGCTGCCATTTCAGTCTCGGGATACTGCTTTAAATATTTTTCAAACTCGGCAATACCTTCACTTTCCTGGCTCATCTTGAGATAGCACCAGCCCAGCTCGTACTGCGAAAGACGCGCAAGTTCGGTTTCGGGCAAGCGCCGAAGCAGGTCCTTGAACTGTTCAAGCGCCTTGTCCGGCTGGCCCGCTCCGAAATAAGCGCGGCCCAACTGAAAAACCGCTTTGTCCTTTAGAGGGCTTTCGGGGAAAGCCTTAAGTAGACGCTCCAAAGGCCTTACGGCTCCTGAAAAAAAACGCCCTTGAATCAACACGCCGCCAAGACGGTAAAGTGTTTCCTCTAAAAATGAGCTTTTCGGGTAATTGACGATGAGGCTCTGAAAACTGACCGCGGCCGCCTCCAAGCGGCCTAGCTTCACAAGCGTAATGCCTGCTTGGTACTGTGCGTAATCGGCGGACGGGCTTTTGGGAGACTCACGGAGCACGGTGTCGTAGGCCTTGAGAGCGTCAAGCGGCTGCTCCTTGTCAAGGTAGGTGTCCCCGATGCGACAGCGCGCAGCGACTCTGAGAGATTCGTCCTCGCTTTTTTCCGCAACAATAAAAAATCCTTCAAGCGCCTGGTCGCGCTTCCCCTGCCTTACCTGGCACCAGGATAAGCTATACTGCAGATCGTCCCAAAACTCTCCGGAGGAAAACCGTCGCAGAGCTTCTGTATAGACCTCTGCTGCGTCGTCATAGCGATCCATTCCGT
>JANNFA010000279.1:0-6140 GCA_031379345.1 Candidatus Omnitrophota bacterium
CCGTTTGATGTCCTGTACGTAGGGTTATGCTGATTTTCCGACGGAGCGGATGACCATCTCTGCCAGGCTGAAGAGAGTCTTCATGTCTACAGGGGCGATCTTTGGAAGCAATGCGTACAGACGACGCAATGCTTGGTCGGCACGACCTAGGATGACGCTTACCAGCTTGTCAGACTCGATGTTAAGAGACGCGTCAGCGTCGATGGCATAAGCCATCTGGAAACGATCATCACGAAGGCCTTTCTCAGTCAGTCTTGCCGTGACCACCGCAAGGTCTAGATCGAATCCTGACAGGTTCTCAGGGTTTAGGACCAAGTTACGTATTCCCTCTCCTTGCCTGGAGGCGCTATCAGGAGCCTGGATGTAAAGCTTTACGGCCTTCTCGAAGCCGCCCAAATCGAAAAGACGAGTGAGGTCTCCTTGAGGCCGATGCATCTTTGCCTCTAGCTGCGTAAGACGCACCTGTGCCAAGGAAATATCTTTCGTATCCAGCTGGATGCGGAAGTTACGGTCCTTTTGAGACAACTCAAAGGCTTCGGCGGCCAAAAGAGCCAGTTGGGGGCCGTCTAAGTCGCCCAGAAGCGCCATGTCGATGACATGGACGACCTTGATTGTTGTGTCTACTTCGTCCAGGAGGCCGTCCAAGGCGGTGGCACGTGCTAACTTTTTCTGCTTCCTCAGCATCATGAGGTCGGCTAAAGAGACCTTGGCTTCGAGAGTGTCACCCTTAACCCGTGTTTGGGAGAGGTCTATTGCCTGGAAGTCAGGGAATAAGGCCGGAGCGGTGGTGATGAGCTGAGTGCCCTCTAGCTTTAAGCCTATCTTTACAAGCATGCTCTTACTTAGAAGGACCGTGATGTCCTTCACCTGGCCTTGGGTTAAAGGTTGGGCATGGGCTGTGCCTACAAGGAAGTTCTGGATCGCAAGGCGTGAGCCGGTCAATACAGACACGTTGGGCGTTTCCGGAGTTTCGAGAACCCGTAGACGCTCTGCAAGCGGAGACGGTTCTGTCGAGGCCGACAAGCGGGCGCCGGGCTTAGCCTGCGTCGAGGACTTTCCCGAAAGAATGCTTCTGATTTCCAAAAGAATAGCATCGGACTCTATGCCGGAGGGCTCAAATCCAATCTCTGACTGTGGACTTGCTTCACCCTCCCCTAACTTTTTGATGGTAAGGATGGGAGTTTCCACGCCATAATTAAACACACGCGTAACATATTGGTAATTGCTTAAGCGGCCTTGCAGAATATACGTTCTGGTGGTCCACTCTGTAAAAGATTTTGATTGGGCCGGCGCCGTAAGGCTTCCATATTCGGCGATGAACTTTGCGTCCTCCAAAGTCCAATCAGCGATGTTTTTGGCCTCAATAGATGCGAAGTTTTGTGATACGATCAATTGCTCCATAAAGCTTATGCGGTTCCGATCATTGAACGCGACATAGTACGCACGGTTATCCGGGGTCTCAAAATAAACTAGCGCCTGCACTCCTTCGTAGATGTCATAGCTGACACCAACCGATTTGCCGTTTAGCTCGATTCTCCCAGAAATTGCATTCTTCTTTTTCCCATGAGCGACAAGATTGGTCGCTTTCTGCAGAAGCGGAAATAGCAATTCAAAACGGTACATTTCTATGTTTGCGTACAAAGCACTTTTAGCGGCTTGGATTTCAGCGGCGGTTGCGCCGATGCTCTGTATACGGTCAGTTTTTTTATCGCTTTCAAGCTCTCTCAACAAGCTTAGGCGTTCGGCGATAGCGCCGGTTTCAAAACCGAGCAAATATCCGTTATCTTTAACATCGATGTACCGATCGATGTCTCCTGTGAGTCCAAGTAACTTGTCCAAGTTCGTTGGTGTACTTGCTGAACTCTCCGCCAACCTCGCGCCGGAATTACCGGAAGCGGCTGTCGTCACAGCCGGGTGTGAAACCTGCCCTTGCGGTAAAACTTTGCTGGCAAGAAGGATTAAATTCCTCGTGGTGTCGCGCTGAGGTTCCGTTTTAGCGAATGGCTGTAGAGTCGTGGCAGACATCCTCAAAAATGTGCTCAGGGCATCAGGGTTTGTATCCGCTTGCTCGGCCAACTGGCGTAGGCCTAGGATCACCGCAAAAACCTTAGCCTCCGTTTTACCAAAATTACTCTCGACGGTATTCGCTAACGCCAACAATTGGGCCGAGGGAGTCGCCGCCAACCTCGCGCCGGCATCCCAGGAGAGCGGGTCACCGGTAGTAGAAACCAACCGACCGTCCGCCCCAAGCCTGTATTGTGGCAATCCAAGCCTGCGAGCCACTGTATTCGCGGCATTCAGAACAGTCTCCGCGGCAGGCGCGCCTTCAATCTTTCCCACATCAACAAGACGGATGAATTCTGGGTCCGCTAATATCTGCTCCGTGACCGAGGCTAACCGGGCGCCGGATTCGGCACGATCAAGCTCGGCATGCATCCGGATCATACCGTCAACTGTAAATTGCCAATCACGAGTCACGTCCACTCCCTTATCGCGCAGCGCCTGCATCGCCGTTACAACGTAGGCATCAGCAGCCACGCCTGCACGCTCGTACAATCGTGTCCGAAGCCCCTTTTGCAAGTCACGGATAATATTTTCCAGATCATCAATGCTGCCTTGATTTTCAAGAGCGACCATCCTTGCGGATAGATCTTCGGCAACGCCTGTTGGAAGGAAACGACTCGATTCTACAATGTTCTGAACCGTAGCCAACCTCGCGCCTGCTTCGCCAAGGCTTCGCATGGCAGGGCCGGTGGAAAAAACATAGGTATTCGATTTCTCTGGGCCGCTCGCGGGGATGAGCTCGACCTGATAGAGAGTGCTGTCATCCATGAACCTGCGAAAATCGGTTTCCTCGACGAGAGCCCTGACATTCCCGACGGAAAGACTGAACGTGTCTGGTTGTTCAGGATTACGCACAAAATAAGCCTTCAAAGCATTATCCTGTGGGAGGGTAACACTCACCGGTTTTGCGTCATATCCGCGTTGTTTAAAATACGCTATCGCCGACTGTTCAAAAGCGGCCAATGTCTCCAATAAGGAACCATGCACCGTGCGATGATTATTTGTCAGTGTTAAAGTCTCTGTTTCAGAGGCCAACCGGGCGCCAGAGGCTTGCTGTTTCAACGTCGCTTGAGCGGCGGCCAATCTAGCCACAGGTAGACGCAGCGGCGATGCGCTGACATAATCCAAACCTGCTTTGTTGAACAATGCGATCGAGTCCGGTTCACCGCCATGCTCCCCGCATACTCCGCAGAGGAGCCCCGTCTTTATTTCGCGGGCTTCGGTCATGGCGATATCCACCAAACGATACACCGCCTTTGGATCTAATTTCTTCGTCGGGTCATGCAAAAAAATGCCCGTTTCTAAATATGTCGTTAAAAATGTCTTAGCCGCGCCATCACGGTCGAACATGAACGTACCTTGTGTAAGATCATTGGTGCCGAATGAGAAAAAGTCGGCCTCCTTGGCAATATCTCCGGCGGTAAGAGCCGCCGAGGGGGTCTCGATCATGGTTCCAATCGAAATATCCACGTTCTCGTGAGTCAAGCCCTGACTCGTCAAAACATGCTCTATCTCTTCAGAAATAATCTTCTTCGCGCTGATGAACTCTGCCACCACCGATATATTTGGAACCATTATTTTTAGGGGTGTTTTAATGCCTCGTTTTAATAAATTTGTGTAGGCGGCGACCATAGCCCTCGACTGCATGCGCAGAATCGATGGGTTCATTAACAACAACCGAACCCCACGGTTTCCAAGCATCGGATTGGATTCATGCACTTTTTTGAACCGGCTCAGCACATCCTCTCTGCTGATATGCAGGCGGTTAGCTATATCCTCGAGTCGAGCGGTGAAGTTGGCATCTTCTTCTTTGGGCAGGAATTCATTGATTGGCGGGTCAAGCAATCGGATCGTGACCGGTAAGCCTTCCATGGCTTCCAGAATTCCTTCGAAGTCCGCTCGTTGCATGAGCTCGATCTCGCTCAAAATTCTATTCCTAGATTCGCTTCCTTCCTCCGATAAAAACATGGCCTGCACCACGGGAATACGTTCGGGTTTCGCAAACATATGCTCTGTTCGTGTCAGTCCGATACCCTGAGCTCCCAACGCACGGGCTTTTCGGGCATCTTCCGGCAGATCGGCATTCGCCCAGACTTCAAGACGCCTAACCTCATCCGCCCATTCAAGCAATTTTGAATAGTTCTGATAGATTAATGAATCTTCGGGCTTTAATTTGCCGTTCTGAACTTGTTCTATCTCGGATTCAATGGTCTTAACCTGCCCTAAAAAAACGTCGCCGGTAGTCCCGCTTAGCGTCAGCCAATCCCCTTCGCGGATGATTCGCTCGCCGACCTTCATGAATTTACCTTCGACATTGATTTCCAACGCGCCCACACCAACCACGGCCGGGATTCCCTGACCGCGAGCCACCAGCGCCGCATGGGATGTGGAACCCCCTTGGCCCGTCAATATACCTTCAGCAACGAGCATGCCGGCCAAGTCTTCTGGAGAAGTCTCCGGTCTTACCAGAAGGACTCTTTTGCCTTGCGCATGCCATAATTCGGCGTCTTCCGATGTGAATACGACCTGGCCTACCGCGGATCCAGGGGACGCGTCCACACCCTTGGCGATCCTTGTCGCGGTCTTGGCGGCCTTGGGATCCACCATCGGATGCATGAGTTCATTTTCAATCCTCTGTAAATTAATCCTAAGTAACGCCTCTTCTTTAGAGATCAATCCCTCTTCAGCCATTTCCACAGCCATGCGGACCATCGCGGCGGCGGTACGCTTAGCATTGCGTGTCTGGAGGATATAAAACTTTCCATTCTCTATAGTGAATTCTATGTCTTGCGCGTCCCGAGCATGTGTTTCCAGCAAGTCGGCAATCTGCAGAAGTTGCTCGTTTGCATCCGGAAATATATCTTTTAACGGTGGCTTGATTTCTCCGTCAACGGTGAGCCCCATGAGAATATTTATTCCTTGCCGAACACCTGCAACAACGTCTTCCCCTTGCGCGTTGACTAAATAATCTCCGTTAAAACGCTTCTCGCCCGTGGAAGTGTCGCGTGTGAACGCAACGCCTGTGGCTGAATCATCACCCAGATTACCAAAGACCATGGACTGGATATTGACGGCGGACACGACATCTTGCGAAATATTGTTGGCCCTGCGATAGACAGTCGCGTGACTGTTATTGCTGGATTCAAATACAGCTTCAATCGCCATCTGGAGTTGTTTTTTTGGATCTTGCGGGAAATCAAGACCGGTCTCCCTACGAATCGTGTCCTTTAAAAGCGTAACAATTATTTTCAGGTCGTCAGCGTCAAGTTTCTTGTCGTCTTCGTGTCCTAATCCTTTTGATTTTTTATAATTATCAAACACTCCCGTCAGGACTGATTTTTTTACGCCCATGGCCGTTTCCCCGAACATCTGAAGAAGACGCCGATAACTGTCATAAGCAAAGCGAGGATTTCCTGACTGATGGGCAAGGCCTTCAACGGATTGATCATTCAATCCGACATTCAAAATAGTGTCCATCATTCCAGGCATGGATACTTCAGCGCCTGAACGAACGGATACGAGAAGCGGATCCTGCGCATCGCCGAGCTTCTTTCCGCGCACCGACTCCAAACGCGTCAAGTTGCTCTCGACATCCTTCCACAACCCATTCGGCATCTTGTTGTCATTTTCAAAATATTTCTTTGTTTCCGCGGTCGTAATGGTAAACCCGGGAGGGACCGGCAAACCAAGATTCGCCATTTCGGCCAAATTGGCACCCTTCCCGCCTAGAAGCTTATTCATAGACGCATTGCCATCGGTTTGACCGGCACCAAAAAAGTATATGCGTTTTTTAGACGAAGCACTCAACCTCGCGCCGGCGATGCCTTGGATCGTCTCAAGCTCTTCGATGGCCGCGGAATACACGATCATATAATCGAGCACTGTATTGTGCTGGGCGCTTGCGCCGATCTTGGCTAGATTTTCCAACTGCCCCGGCACTTGCTGGATAAGGACATTCAATCGGGATGATAAACGCTCTTTTTGTTTCGGGTCCTCTGATCTTGCAACGGCCCTAGAAGCGCTCTGGTAAGCCAAATCCAAATTATCGGTGAACATTTTATGAACGATCGCATAGG
>JANNFA010000032.1:0-2630 GCA_031379345.1 Candidatus Omnitrophota bacterium
CATCACGACGCCCATCACAGACATGGGCGCTCTCACACCCATTATTTATCAGTCCTGCGTGCCTGTGTTTGCCGATGTGGATCCGTATACTTATAACGTGACCGCAGCCACGATCAGCAGGAGAATTACAGCCAAAACCAAGGCGATCATCGTCACCCATCTTTTCGGAAATCCCTGTGAAATGAACGAGATCATGGCTGTCGCGAGAGAGCGGCAGATTCCGGTGATCGAAGATTGTGCGCAGGCTTTTTTCGCGGAATACCATTCAAAAAAAGTAGGCGTGATCGGGGATATCGGTGTGTTCAGCATGCAGCAGGGCAAGCACATGACGACCGGCGAAGGCGGGATCGCGATCACAAATAATGAGGAATACGCACGCAGGATCAAGCTTTTTGTCAACAAAGCCTGGGGTTATGGAGATAAGAACCCCGACCATTACTTTTTGTCGCTCAATTATCGGTTGACCGAACTGCAGGGTGCCGTCGCGATTGCGCAGCTTGGAAAACTCGGGCGCTGTGTTTCAGGTAGGCAGCAAATGGCGCGTATTCTGGACGAAAAACTTTCTGACATCGAAGGCATCCGGATTCCCAAGCCGCCCAAAGAGTCCACACACGTTTATTGGAAGTATTGTATCGATCTGGACAAGGGGGTCACGGGTTTTGACGTTGCCGAGCTCGCCAGTGAGCTGAAAAAATACGACATCGCATCTGCGCCAAGATACATTCAAAAACCAGCCTTTCGTTGTCAGGTGATCCGCGAAGGCAAGACTTACGGCGATCAGCACTATCCGTTCGATGAAAAATCGCTCAAGAATTATCAGGATGAAGACTGGTGCCGGCGCGAGTTTCCGGGAGCTTACCAGGCCCTCTCCCGCATACTTGTCCTGCCGTGGAGTGAGTTTTATAAGGAAGAACACGTGGAGTATATTGCCGACCGCCTCAAACGGTCTCTGTCCGCGCTTTCCGTCGTCAAAAAATAAAAAATGAAACAAGACAAGATTCAGATCGCACTTTTTGGTTGTGGGGGCATTGCACAGACCCATCTTGAGGCCATTGCACACGTGCCGCGCGTGAAGTTAGAAGCGGTGCAGGACGTGAACGCGGAGGCCGCTGCGCAAGCTGCCCGCAAGTACAACGTAAGCGCCGTCACAGACCCAGCCGACATCTTCAATAATAAAGACATTGATGCCGTGATTCTTTGCGTTCCCCCGGTACATCATTTTGATTTCATCAAGAAAGCAGTCGCGGCCGGCAAACACGTGCTTTGCGAGAAACCTTTCACGATCACGCTGAAAGAGGCCGAGGCCATCAAGGAGATGTCCAAAAATTCCGGGAAGCTCACCATGATGGCTTCGAAATTCCGCTTTGTGGAGGACGTGATCGAGGCAAGAAAATTCGTCAAGTCGGGCATTATCGGCGACATCGTGATGGCCGAGGTCATTTTTTGCAGCATCGTGGACATGGAGAAGCGCTGGAACTCGAACCCCAAGGTATCCGGCGGTGGTGTGCTCATCGATAACGGCAGTCATGCAGTCGATGTGATCCGGTATCTCGTAGGCCCGATTAAAAGTGTTTACGCGCAAGCGGCTAAAAGAACGCAGACGATGAGCGTCGAAGACACGGCCCGTCTTCATTTTGAGACAGAGGACCAGATCGTGGGGATGGTGGACCTGAGCTGGAGCCTTTACAAGCACACGCCAAATTACGTGAATATCTTTGGCACGAAAGGAACCATCGAGATAGGCTGGGCCCAATCGCTCATTTGGGACGCCAAAGATAAGACCTCAAAGATATTTGGAAAGGGCTATAAAAAATTAGACGCGTTCATCAGGCAGATAGAGCATTTCGCGGACTGCGTCGACCAAAAAACCACGCCGATACTCGGCATTGATGATGCGATTGAATCTGTGAGGGTCATCGAATCAGCCTACACCTCCATCCAACAAAGGCGCTGGCTCGAAGTCGGTAAATGAGCCGGTCTTTTCCGGACGTCAAGATACACCCTACGGCCGTCATTGAGGAAGGGGTACGCATCGGCCCCGGTTCTTCCGTTTGGGACAACGTGCATATCCGTAAGAACGCCCGCCTTGGGCATCACTGCATCGTCGGGGAAAAAACCTATATTGCCTACGACGTTCTCATCGGAAACTATGTCAAACTGAACGCTTTTGTTTACATTCCCACCGGGGTCACGATCGAGGACAAGGTCATGGTCTCGGCCGGCTGCATTTTTGTCAACGACAAGTACCCCCGTGCTTTTGATCTCGGGACCAAAGGTCTTTTAAGTTCAGCGCCGAATGAAGAGACCTTGGAGACTCGCCTGCGTGAGGGGGCGACGATAGGCGCCGGCGCGATCATCCTGGGTGGGGTGGACATAGGAAAGTACGCCCTCATTGGCGCCGGGAGTGTGGTGACTAAAACCGTGGCACCCTACGCGCTCATGGCCGGCAATCCAGCCAGGCAGATCGGCTGGGTCTGCGTTTGCGGCCCACGGCTGGTTTTTTTGCGGGGCGCCGCTAAATGCACCAAATGCAACAGCCGTTATCGTCTGGATCTGCGAAAAAAAGTCATTCATAAAATTAAATAGGACGGCATGATCCTACTGACTGCAAAAAAACCTGTTTTTGTAGG
>JANNFA010000056.1:0-2705 GCA_031379345.1 Candidatus Omnitrophota bacterium
TCTATCTCATGAAGATTTTGGCTCTGCATGACGCAGCCCAATGCTCCGAAGCCGTCCTTCTTCGGCAAGTACTGCGTGAAGAGCGCCATGGTCTTCAATGCACGGTGCCATGAGTCCGCAAAGCCGCCGTTGATATCGTCCTGCATCGCCGGATCCAGCGAATCCAAAGAAATGGAAACGTCCTTGCCCCCGTACTCGACAGCCTTATGGATCTGCTCTTCGGTGGCTAAACCATTGGTCTGCATACGGACATGGATGCCCCGGCTTTCGAACTCCCGTATAATCTCAGGCAGATCCTGCCGGATGAACGGCTCTCCGCCCGTTAAAACGACCATCGCAACGGCCATTTTCTTCAAATTATCTGCAATCCTCTTGACTTCCTCAAGAGTGCATTCGCGCACATCCGCGTTGGAGTAAATCACATTGCACTGTTTGCAGGTCAGATTGCAGCGGGCGGTGACGAAAAATTGCACATAAACCGGCGCATCGTGATTGATCGCGGCCTTCATCAAGGTTATCTTTGACTGATTGGAGAACATTTTTACCTCACTTCGTTCATCACAGAACTCTCGGAGATCCTAGACGGCTTTTCCGTGTGGATCTGAAGGCCTTCGCGCCGCAGTTTGAAGGAAAGGCTGATGAGCTCGTACAACGCCCTTAGGATCACCTTGGGGCTTGCGCCGGTCTGCTTCCCCGTCAAGCGCGCGTAATGCGTGACAGGCACTTCAATGACCGTCATATTCAGCTTCTTCATTCGTGCATAAATTTCGGTATTGATCAACGCCCCCTTCGAAACCATGTGGCTAATGTCTATCCTCTCGAGCGTGCTGCGCTTGAAGAGCTTGAACGCGCAGTCGATGTCCGTGATCCCGATCCCAAAAACGATCCGGACCAACAGCCTCCATACCCACGCGATCAGGTGGCGCATGAGCGGATCGGCGCGCTGGTGACGGAACCCCGTGACCATATCCGCTTCCGCGATCTTTTTGACCAGGAGCGGGATCTCTTCGAGATTGAACTGATTATCCCCATCTGAGAAAAAAATATACTCGTAGCGGCTGCTTTTAAAGCCCGTATAAACAGCCCCGCCGTACCCTCTGTTTTTTGGGTGCCGGATGTACTGAAGCTTGGGGTATTGCCGCTGCAGACCCTGCGCGACCGCCGTGGTGCCGTCCGCGCTCCCATCATCCACGATGATTATCTCATAATCCTCGCAGATCGCCTTCAAAACCTTGTCGCAACCGGACACTAGGTCCGTCAGGTTCTTCTCTTCGTTATAACAAGGAAAAAAAGCTGAGATCCGCATGCGGTGCCCTCTGACTGCCTATCAGTCTATTCGATTCTTTCGAGACGGTAAATATAATTCTTAAAAGTGGTGGGTTTTTCCGTAAACTCATAATCATACACGAGCTTATAACCCCGGTCCCGGATAAAATTCCAAAGCTCCTCGGTCGTATCGTTTCCCAGCCAGATATAGTCCAGCCGCTTTTGGGCTAAAAACTGGGTCATTGTCATATTCTTCTCTGCCAGAACAAGCCTTAGGGGATAGCAGTCCCAGACGACGTTCTTGTTGTCGTTATAAAAATAGCGGACTTCCGCGGAATAGAGCAACTGCTCCTCATCTCTCACATGCCTTCGCAAGTAATCGTTCCCCTGGAACGAACGCTCGTGGGTCAATAGGTACTCCGTAGCGCTCGTTTTTCCAACGGCCACGGACCAGCAATCCCTTACGCGGAAGACAAATATGCCCGCATGGGAAAGAAAGACCAAAGCGACGACCGCCATGGCAACTTGCCTTGATCGGCCTCTGCTTTTTAAAAATTGGTCCAGAGACACTGCGGCCGCTACGGACATTGCGGGTATGACGGATAAGAAAAAACGCACGTGCTGAGATTGGGTAAAAAGAAATCCGCCGTAGAGAACCGTGAAAAGAGCCAGGCCGAGCAGGGGCTTTGAAGGCTTTCTGATCGTCTGAATGAGGAACGGGGGCAAGAAAAGCAAAAATAAAGGCCCCATCATTTCTCCCCCGAAATTCTGAGGATACAGCGTCATATTCCAGGGCAAAAGCAAGAAGGCTTTGAGGTCCTTCCCCATACTGACTCCTTCGCTGATATTATGCTCCCACCCATGGCCTTGAAACAGGCTCGAGAAAAACGGGAATACGGGGTTTCCCAACACCACCCAACTTCTTAAATACCAGACACCCGCGGCCACGAGGCACCCGCAAAGGAATAAAAGACCCGCCTTAAGTTTGGATCTAGCTGCGAACAGCACCCCGACGAAGAAGATCGCAGCGGAACCCAGTCCCAAGAGCTTCGTCGCGGCAGCTCCGCCGGCAAATACCCCCGCTAAAAACCAAGGCCGGACGCACTTCCCCTCGGAGGCGATCAAAAAAACGTACAGGGCGAGAAAAGTATAAAAAGCCAGTCCCAGATCGACATAGGCATAGCCTGACTGAGCGAAAGCGGCGGGCGTGAAAAGGAATATCAGGGCCGACAAATAAGCGGGGGCCCTACCAAAGAACCTTTCGGCGAATAAAAATACGGCTGCTGCGGTCAGGACATAAAAGGCCCAGTGAAAAAGCTGGGCTAAAAGCGTCCCCTGCAGCAGCAGGCCGAGCGTGAACAGCATTTCGGTCTGGTAGGGCCATAAGGATTCCCGATTGAACTCGGGCGGCATGTGAAAGATTTTATGATGCAAAACGA
>JANNFA010000075.1:0-1638 GCA_031379345.1 Candidatus Omnitrophota bacterium
GGCATACAGAATCCTCAAAACAATATTATACGCTAGTCCGCAGTTGAGTTCAAATTGGCGGTTCCGGTTGACCCGGCCTCTCCGCGAGACTATAATCGGCTAAATTTCAACCAACCATCGAAAGGGTTTTCATGCCAAAGATTACTATTAAAAGCATTGTTGCTCGAGAGATTTTAGATTCGCGCGGAAATCCTACGATTGAAGCCGACGTCCTTCTCTCGGACGGTTCTTTTGGCCGCGCGGCCGTCCCTAGCGGCGCATCCACCGGTGAATATGAGGCCGTGGAGCTGCGCGACGGTGACAAAAAACGTTATCTTGGAAGGGGCGTGTTAAAAGCCGTCCAAAATACGAACGCGGAACTGGCTAAAGCACTGAAGGGCAAGGAAACTGGACAGAAGTCCGTCGACGACCTGATGATCAAGCTCGACGGCACGGCGAATAAGGCCCGCCTTGGCGCCAATGCGATCCTAGGCGTCTCCATGGCTGTTTGCCGGGCCTCCGCTCTATCGCAGAAACTCTCTCTCTGGAAATACATCGGCAAGTTGCACTCCAATAAGAATTTCCTCTTACCAGTCCCGATGGCCAACATCATCAACGGGGGTAAGCATGCCGACAACAAGATCGATTTCCAGGAGTTCATGATCGCACCGCTGGGCGCGGCATCGTTTTCGGAGGGCCTGCGTTGGGTGGCAGAAATTTTCCATCAGTTAAAATCGATCCTGAAGAAAAAAGGGCATGTGACGGCGGTGGGGGATGAGGGCGGCTTCGCTCCGAATCTCGGCAATGAAGAAGCGCTTCAGACCATCCTCGAAGCCGTTGCGGCGGCTGGGTACAAGGCCGGATCGCAGGTAAAAATCGCGCTCGACTGCGCCTCTTCAGAGCTTTTCGACGAGGGGGACCGGAAAGGTTACAAATTCTGGAAATCGAATCCTGGCCGTCTTTTTTCTTCCGATGAGATGATCGCGATGTACGCGGAGTGGATGTCCAAGTATCCGATTTATTCGATCGAAGACGGTCTTGATCAAAACGACTGGAATGGCTATGTGAAGTTTACCAAAGAGCTCGGGAAAAAAGTACAGATCGTGGGCGACGACTTTTTTGTGACCAACCCAGAACGTCTGGCCAAAGGCATCAAGATGGGCGCGACCAATGCGATCCTCATCAAGGTCAACCAGATCGGCACGGTCACCGAAACACTCGATGCCATCAAGATGGCGCAAAAGGCCGGCTACGGTGTGATCTCCTCACACCGCTCCGGCGAGACCGAGGACGCTTTTATTGCGGACCTGGCTGTCGGCACCGGCGCCGGACAGATCAAGACAGGCTCCGCTTCGCGTACGGACCGCATCTGCAAGTACAACCAGCTTCTTCGCATTGAAGAAGAACTGGGCAAGAACGCGAAATACGGTCTCTAGTGGCTAACGCCAAGAACGCCACGACGACGGTAATTTTTGTACTTCTG
This sequence comes from Candidatus Omnitrophota bacterium, assembly GCA_031379345.1. Classification (GTDB taxonomy): domain Bacteria; phylum Omnitrophota; class Gorgyraeia; order 2-02-FULL-51-18; family 2-02-FULL-51-18; genus JAHFFM01. The sequence continues at coordinate 1,463 of JANNFA010000075.1, forward strand.
GCGGCGGTCTTTGCTTTTCTACTTATCCCGCGCATCGTACAGGTGCAAAGCCTGCGCAAGCGGAGTGAAGGTCTTGAGAAGGAATTGCGGGGGCTCAAAAAACAGAACGAAGTCCTCGAGTACGAACTACGGCTTCTGAAGGATGACCCTGTGTACTTGGAAAAAGTTGCCCGTTC
>JANNFA010000076.1:0-2090 GCA_031379345.1 Candidatus Omnitrophota bacterium
CCCGGTTCGGACCAGATCCAGAACACGATCCGCCGCGACGGACAGCTTGCGGCCCTTGAATCGGTAGGCGGCACGGTGCTTGCCAATGCCTGCGGCCCCTGCATCGGCCAGTGGAAACGCGACGATATCAAGCCCGGAGAAAAAAATTCGATCATCAATTCTTTCAACCGCAATTTCCCGGCGCGCAATGACGGCAATGCCGAGACGCTGTCCTTTATCGCTTCTCCCGAGATCGTCACGGCCTATGCACTGGCGGGCCGTCTCGATGTGAATCCGCTTGAAGGCTTCGAACCGCCCACCGCACCCGAATTACCCTCGGCCGGTTATATGAAAGGGGAAGCGGGTTATGTCGCGCCGCTTCCGCCGGAAGAGCGCCGGAAGATCGAGCTGGTCGTGTCGTCCACCAGCGAGCGCCTGCAAAAACTCGAGCCGTTCAAAGCCTGGGATGGAAAAGATTTCATCAATCTGTACGTTCTCCTCAAAGCCAAAGGCAAATGCACGACCGACCATATTTCTCCGGCCGGGCCTTGGCTGAAGTTCCGCGGACACCTCGACCGTATTTCGGACAATATGTTCCTGGGAGCGACGGATGCTTTTACCGGAAAGTTAGGACTCGTGAAGAATTGGCTGGGTGCGGGAAGTATTGTGAAGCCGGCCGAGGCTGCGCGCGCTTACCGGGCGGCCGGTATCAGTTGGGCCGCGGTGGGGGATGAGAATTACGGCGAAGGTTCCAGCCGCGAACACGCCGCGATGTCCCCGCGTTATCTGGGTTGCAAGCTTGTCCTTGCGAAGTCATTCGCGCGCATCCACGAAACGAACCTGAAAAAACAGGGTGTGCTGGCGTTGCGTTTCCAGAAGCCTGCGGATTATGATCTTATTCTTGAAGGGGACCGCCTGAGCATTCACGGCCTGTCAGAGTTGGCACCCGGCCAGCCTCTGAAGCTCGAGATCGCGCACACGGACGAAACCCGCGAAATAATCCCGGTCGTCCATTCGTTCACGCCCGAGCAGATCGATTGGTTCAAGGCGGGAAGTGCGTTGAACCTGATGAAGGGAAAGTAGTATAATGCATCCGAAAACACGGAGACCCGCCATGCCGACACAGACACAGATGCCCAAGAAATCGAAGACCGCCCAGGTGGGTTCGCTCAAAAGCGGACTTTCCGTAAAAACTTTTCTTAAACATCACTACCGCCATTTTAATGCGGCCGTTGTGATCGACGCTTCTCAGGCCTATGTCGATCACCTCGCCGGCGGAGGAAAGATGTTTGTCACTCTCGCCGGCGCTATGTCCACCGGTGAGCTCGGTATTTCTCTCGCCGAGATGATACGCGAAGGAAAGATACACGGTATCTGTTGCACGGGCGCCAACCTCGAAGAAGATATTTTTAATCTGGTCGCGCACGACCACTATCGCCGTGTGCCGAACTACCGTCACCTATCAAGTGAAGACGAGGTTGCGCTTCGCGAGGGCGGATTAAATCGTGTGACGGATACCTGCATCCCCGAAGAAGAAGCGATGCGCCGCATCGAGCGCCAAGTACTCAAATTCTGGACGAAAGCGGGTAAAGAGGGGAAGCGCTACTTTCCTTATGAATACATGTACCAGCTTTTAAAAAGCGGGGCGATCGAAGAGTTCTACCAGATCGACCCAAAAGACTCCTGGGTGATGGCCGCCTGCGAGAAGAACCTTCCGATCTATACGCCGGGTTGGGAAGACTCAACCCTTGGAAATATCTTCGTCGCGAATGTGCGCCGCAAAGAAGTGGCGAATTTCCAGGTCGTAAAATCAGGCCTCGAGATGATGGACGCGCTCATCGACTGGTATTTCACGAACACGAAATCAAAATCACTCGGCTTCTTCCAGGTCGGCGGCGGAATCGCCGGAGATTTTCCGATCTGCGTCGTTCCGCTCATCCAGCAGGATCTGAAGCAGGGCTGTAAGCTTTGGGGATATTTCTGCCAGATTTCCGACTCCACAACCTCCTACGGCTCTTATAGCGGCGCCGTGCCGAACGAGAAGATCACTTGGGGCAAGTTAGACGGCGATACCCCCCGCTTCGTGATCGAGTCCGACGCGACCATCGTGG
>JANNFA010000094.1:0-5250 GCA_031379345.1 Candidatus Omnitrophota bacterium
ACGCAGCACTTACCCGCTCAACCCGCTGGATACGGAGCGGAGCTACTTCGCGGCCCCGCCTTCACAGACAAAAAAAGAATTGCACGGCTACGGTTTTTTTGAAGTCAGTCGCCACCGCCTGTTGTTCCGCTTTGTCCCGACCGGCGGCGATATTTCCAACGGGAAGGACCGGTTCGACATTACCGCCGCCTAGCCGCTGTGATAGAATATTCCAAATGAACCTTGTCATCGGTAATAAACGTTATTCCTCCTGGTCGTTCCGGCCGTGGTTTCTGATGAAGATGGCCGGCATCCCGTTCAGAGAAACGCACCTTTGGATTCGCAAGCCCGATTCGCTGGCGAAGATACGGAAATTTTCGCCAGGCGGGAGAGTGCCTGTTCTGAGGGACGGCAAGGTGAAAGTGTGGGAATCGGTGGCTATCTGTGAATACCTCGCCGAAAAGTTTCCCAAAAAACATCTCTGGCCCAAAGACGCGAAGGCTCGAGCGGAGGCCTCTTCGGTCTCTCATGAGATGCACGCCGGGTTCATGGCGATGCGCACGAATCTACCCTGCCACTTCATCAATCGTTATTCCGGTTTTGTTCCGCCGGACGACGCGCAAGCGGACATCGCGCGCATCCAAGAGATATGGAACGACTGCCGGAAGAAATACGGCAAAGGCGGGCCTTTTCTTTTTGGAAAGCTCAGTGTCGCCGATGCGATGTTTGCGCCGGTGGTATTTCGCTTTCTCGCTTATGGCGTGAAGGCGGACAGTAAAATTTCAAAAGCGTACATGGACACGATCGAGGCTTTGCCCGCGTCGCAGGAATGGGTGCGCCTCGCGCGATTGGAAAAGGAACGCATTCCCGCCTACGAAAAATAGTTGTAAACTAGACAGTTCAAACAGGAGGTCGTCATGAGTCTGCAATTGGGAACCATCGCACCGAATTTCGCACAAAAGTCGAGCTTAGGCATGATTGATTTTCATAAATATATCGAGGGTAGCTGGGCCGTGCTTTTTTCTCACCCGAAAGATTACACGCCGGTCTGTACGACCGAGCTTGGCCGCGCGGCAAAGCTCAAACCCGAGTTCGACAAACGCGGTGTGAAAGTGCTCGCGCTTTCAGTCGACAGCGAGACTTCTCACAAGGGCTGGATTGGGGACATCAATGAAACGCAGAATTGCACGGTGAACTTTCCCATCCTTGCCGATGAGGACAAGAGAGTGTCCGAGCTTTACGGGATGATCCATCCGCAGTCGCTCGACAGCCTCACGGTGCGCACGGTGTTCATTATCGATCCGCAAAAGAAGATACGCCTCATGCTGACCTATCCCGCGTCGACCGGAAGGAACTTTGACGAGATCCTCCGCGTCATCGATTCGCTCCAACTCACGGACAGCCACAAGGTCGCCACGCCGGTGGACTGGAAGCAGGGCCAGGAAGTGGTCATCGTACCCGCTCTGCAGGACGCCGAAGAAATCAAAAAGCGCTTCCCCAAGGGACACAAGGTCGTCAAACCCTATCTTCGTTTGACCCCGCAGCCTAATCTCTAATTCGGCGACGCGGTCCCCCTATTATACATAATGCCAAGAACAGGGGGTCTTTCTGCCACCGGAGAACACGGGGACCGCTATACCGGTTTCTCCCATTTCATCCCTTTCCTAGACACATCTTTCCGCAGTCGTTATACTTACAGCTTATGGATGAAGCCAGCGACCTGATAAAAGAGCGGTACAAGAAGTACGAAGCGCTCAAAGCGTTGGGGCTCGACCCTTTTGGCGGTCGTTTTGACAAGCAGGCCTCTGTGGCCAAGCTTCTTGAGGCCTTTTCCGAGGGCCATCCGGCGAAGACGGCCGGCCGACTCACGGCGACGCGTTTTATGGGAAAGACGGTGTTCGCCGACCTGAAGGATGAGACCGGGCGCATCCAGCTTTTCATCAAACCCTCCGAACTTTCCGAACAACATCAGCAGGTTTTCAATTGCCTCGACATCGGCGACATCCTCGGCATCGCCGGGGAGATGTTCAAAACGAAGACGGGTGAGATCAGTATCCGTGTGAAGGAGCTGACGCTCCTTTCAAAATCCCTGCGGCCCATGCCGGAAAAGTGGCATGGCCTGAAGGATGTGGAGACCCGTTACCGACAGCGTTATCTCGACTTGATCGCGAACGACACCACGAAAGAAATATTCGCCAAGCGTTCGAAGATCGTGCGCTCTGTGCGCATGACGCTGGACAACAAAGACTATCTTGAAGTCGAAACACCCATGATGCATCCCATTCCGGGCGGCGCAGCGGGAAAACCTTTCAAGACCCATCATGAGGCGCTGGATCTCGATCTTTATCTTCGCGTGGCGCCGGAACTTTATTTGAAACGTCTTCTCGTCGGCGGATTCGACAAGGTGTATGAGATAAATAAAAGTTTTCGCAATGAAGGCATTTCGACCCGGCATAATCCGGAGTTTACGATGCTCGAAGTCTACACGGCCTACCACGATGTGGAAGACGTGATGTCGCTTTGCGAAGAGATACTCCAGAATGCGGCCAAGAGCGTGGGTTCTGATTTTCCGAAAGTGGAGCGGGTTTCTTTCGCGGGGCTCATGAAAGAAGCGTTCGACATTACGCCGGAAGAGGATTCCGAAAGCTGGATCAAAAAACTCAAGGCCAAGGGACACACTATCCAAGGCAAAGATATTTCCCGCACACAGATCATCAACATCGTGGGCGAGTTGCTCGAAGAACGTATCAAGGGTTCGGGCGCGGTATTTGTCACGGAGTATTTCGCGGAAATATCACCGCTCGCGCGGCGCAATAAAAAAAATCCGCATCTCGCCGACCGGTTCGAGCTTTATATCGGCGGCATGGAAGTCGCCAACGGCTATTCCGAGCAGAACGACCCCATCGAACAGAAACAGCGTTTTCTGGAAGAGTTGGACGAAAAGGGGAAAGAGAAGGGCAAACTCGATGAAGATTATATCTACGCCCTTGAGCACGGCATGCCGCCCGCCGGCGGCCTCGGCATCGGCATCGACCGTCTCGTCATGATCTTGACCTCTCAACCCACCATCCGCGAAGTTATTTTATTTCCCCAAATGCGGGGACAATGAGTTTTACTTGGTTCATCGCCAAACGTTATCTTTGGTCAAAACGCCGCCATCCCTTTGTCGGCGTCGTGAGTACTATCTCCGTGGTCGGCATCCTCGTGGGGGTGGCGGCGCTTGTCACCGTGCTCGCCGTGATGAACGGCTTCGATGATGAATTAAAATCCCGCTTGGTCGGCATGCGCGCCCATTTGATCATCGAAAAAGAAGGCGCGTTCACCGAAGCCGATTCTGTCCGGCAAAAGATCTCCGCTGTTCAAGGAGTGCGCGCGAGCGCGCCCTATGTCGAAGGCCAGGCGCTCCTGCAATCAGGCGACTGGGGCACCGGCGTTCTGGTGCGTGGCATCGATCCGGTCTCCGAAAAGACCGTCACCCAATTTTTCCGCTACATGACGGAAGGCTCGTTCGGAAAAAGACCGGACGGTATTGTGATTGGAAATGAGATGGCCAAGCGCGCACGGCTTTCCATGGGCTCCTCTATTTCCATCGCCACACAAAATTTAGAAAAGCCCGCCCTGTTTACGGTGGAGGGAATATTTTCTTCCGGAATGTACGAGTATGATGCGAACTTAATATTTCTCACCCTCCCGCAAGCCCAAAAAATATTCTCTCTGGAAGGGCAGGTGAATGGGTTGTCGGTGGCGTGGATAAGCGCCGAGGACGCCGACAAGGGGAAAAAAATTCTACAGAAAGAACTCGGCTACCCATTCTATGTCCGCAGCTGGACCGACTTGAACCGCACGCTTTTTTCGGCGCTCGCTCTGGAAAAGCTCGTGATGTTCCTCATTCTCGGGCTGATTATCCTAGTCGCTTGTCTCAATATCGCGGGAAGTCTCACCATTCTGGTAATGGACAAGACCAAGGAAATAGGCGTGCTCAAGGCGTTGGGCGCCGCGCCCGCCGACCTTCTTAAAATTTTCGCCTGGGACGGGCTTGCGCTTGGCTTCGTCGGTGCTTTTTCAGGACTCCTCGTAGGTCTGGCTCTCTGTTTCAGTCTGAAAGAATTTGGGTGGGTCCAGCTTCCCAAGGAGATCTACTATGTGGACCATCTGCCGGTGTTGGTCGACTTGAAGGACACAGCCTTGGTTGTGTTTACGGCTGTCGTGCTCAGTTTTGTGTCGGCGCTATACCCGGCACGCATGGCCGCCCAATTGGACCCTGTGAAGGCGCTAAGATATGAATGAACTTGTTATTGAGGCCGTCGGCGTCAGTAAGGTATACTGGGACGGTACGCGTACGCTGCAAGTTCTGAAGGACGTGTCGCTTACGGTGAAAAGAGGGGAGTCGGTTGCGGTGCTGGGGCCTTCGGGTTCTGGCAAGACCACACTGCTCAACATGCTCTCGGGTTTGGATCGTCCGGCCGAGGGAATCGTCAGGCTGGCGGGGCAGGACATCCACAGTCTGTCGGAGGCAGCGAAGGCGCGTTTCCGAAACGAGCATATCGGCTTTGTTTTTCAGTTCTATCACCTGCTTCCGGAGTTTACGGCACTTGAGAATGTGATGTTGCCGGCGCTCATACGCGGTTCGAGGGAAGCCGAAGCGAAGGCGAAGGCGCTTTTGGAACGCGTGGGACTGACGGCGCGTTTGACGCATTATCCGAGTGAGCTTTCGGGCGGTGAGCAACAGCGCGTGGCATTGGCCCGAGCACTTGTGAATGATCCAGCCATCGTATTTTGCGATGAGCCGACCGGGAACTTGGATCCGGCGACAGGCTTCGAGATGGCTGCGTTGATAGAAAATTTATCCACTCGTGAAAAAAAGACGGTGCTGATCGTGACACATGACCGCGGACTCGCGGCTCGCGCGACGCGCATCTGGAATATTACCCAAGGAAACTGGGAGAAATAATGAGCCTTAAAATTTATCTCGATGGGCATCTTGTCGACCGTGAAAAAGCGGTGGTGAGTGTGTTCGATCATGGCTTGCTCTACGGCGACGGCGTGTTTGAAGGCATCCGCTCCTACAATGGGCTGGTATTCAAACTTCATGAGCATCTGGATCGTCTTTATGAGTCGGCTCATACGCTCATGCTCGAAATTCCGCTCACCAAAAAGGAAATGGAAAAGGCGGTCATCGATACTTTGAAGGCGAATAAACTCAAGGACTCCTACATCCGCCTTGTGGTGACACGCGGCGTCGGCGACCTGGGCCTCGACCCCCGCAAATGC
>JANNFA010000135.1:0-4284 GCA_031379345.1 Candidatus Omnitrophota bacterium
CTTCCAATATTGAAGCAAAAAAAGGCCTACTCGAGCTCCCTTAAGGGCCGGCGGCGGGATTTTTTTTCGGACTGAAGACGTTTTCCATCCAACATCTTGTTCTTCGCGCGGCGGGAACGCTTGCGTTTCTGCCGGCGGATCTTTTCGGATTCATGCTGTTTCTGGGACTGCACTCCCCGTATCTTTGCATCGATCATGTCGACCAACTGCCGTCTGGCTAAAAATCGATTGAGCGCCTGGGAGCGCTCGCGCTGGCATTTTACACCCAACCCTGTCGGACCGTGCTTGAGCACAACACACGTCGAGACCTTGTTTACGTTTTGCCCGCCGGCACCCCCGGAGCGGATGAAGGACTCTTCAAAATCGGACTCTTTCAGTCCAAGCCGTCTTATTTTTTCTTCAAGCTCGATGTTCTTCTTTTGGGAGACGGGATAAAGCGTCACTTCGGACTGGCGACGAAGACTTTCTTGCGGTAGTGGCGGAGTTCGTCGATAGATTCGAGGATATCTTCGGTCACGCGGTGGGTCTGTTTTTTGTCGCGGGGCATCGCGTGGTCAGCCGGATACCAGCGCTTTACCAGTTCCTTCACCGAACTCACATCGATCATGCGGTAATGGAGATACCTCTCGAGATTCGGCATGTACTTCATCAAAAAACGCCGGTCCTGCCAGATGGTATTGCCGCAAAGCAGGGCCGTATTCTTCTTGCAATGTTTTTGCACGAACTGCAGCACTTGCTGTTCGGCTTTTTTTAAAGAAAGCTTGGACTCACGGCAGGCTTGGGTCAAGCCGGATTTCTTGTGATGAAACCGGCTCCAGGCCTCCATCCCATTCAGCACTTTGTCGCTATGATGAATAGCGATGAAAGGCCCTTCGGCAACAACCTCTAATTCCCCATCCGTGATGATGACGCCTATTTCGAGGAGGGTGCAGGTCTTGGGATCCAGTCCGGTCATCTCACAGTCGACCCAGACCAGATAGCCCTCCTTTTGCTTCGCTTCTTTCATCAATTCTCGCTTCGGCCAAGCTTCTGATTCAGGCTCCGCGCCAACTCCATGAGCTCCATCGGGACAGCAAGGATGACCGTGTTGGAAGCGGTGGGTCCGAGACCGTCGATGGTCTGCAACGTACGCAGCTGCATCGCGCCCACACTCGTGGCCATGGTCTTCGCAGCTTCGGCAAGATTGAAAGCGGCCATCTTGTCGCCTTCGGCCTTCGTAATCGTCGCGCGTTTTTCGCGCTCGGCCGAGGCCTGACGCGACATCATTTTTTTCAGGTCTTCCGGCACATCAACGTCCTGGATCTTGATGGAACCGACTTCGAGTCCCCAGTTGGCTGATTCCTTGGCGACAATCTTCTCGATCTCTTCCCCGATTTTTTGGCGCTCGGCTAAAAGGTCGTCGAAGGTCATCCCGCCTACGACATCACGAAGCGCGGCTTGAGCATACTGAGTGAGCGCGTAATTGTAATCTTGCACCTCTAGGATGGCCGCCTCTGCCTTGATGACCTTAAAATAAACAACGCCATTGATGGTGACTGGGACGTTGTCCTTGGTGATGACCTGCTGCTTTGGAATATCGCGGGTCAGGACGCGCATGTCGACCGAGCGCGTCCATTCAACGATGGGGATGATTAAATTGAGTCCTGGCTGCAATGTGCGTGTGTAGCGCCCAAGCGTAAACACGAGTGAGGTCTCATATTGCTGTACGATGCGAACGCAGACGATGAAGAAAACGACGATGAAAGGCAGGAAGAAAACAGGCGACATAAAAACCTCCTTAATTTAAGACAACATCATATCAAACGCTTCGCACAAACGGCAACTTAGATGTATTCAGAATTCTATTCAATTCCCTGACACTTTTTAATATACTGCATTTTAACACCGCAAGGAGCCCTTTTTATGAGTTCCTATTTCCATGATTTGGCACGTCTGATGTTTTTCTTCGTGATCGGCGGCCCGCTTTTTGCCGAAATAGTCGGTTACTCCTGGCACCGAGGCACAGAACATAACGGGTGGCTTGGAAATTCGATAAGATACCGGCATTGGGTTCATCACAAAATTGATTATCCAATAAAACATCTTCGGCGAGAAGACGTTGTCGGCTATAAAAACGCGGGTTCGTGGAGCTGGTACGTTGCCGTCGGCTTAGCAGTCCTGCTGATTTTCATCGCCTTGCCGCTTCGCGATGCGCTTCCGTTAGCAATCAGCGGATCTCTATATGGAAAATATGTGTTAGGCGCACTCCACCAGGCGTTCCATACGCAGAATCATTGGCTCAGCCGATTTAGATGGTTCCGCACAATAGAGCGGCGCCACGACATCCACCACTGGGTCGTAGGAAATTACGGAATCGCTTTTTTCTTCATGGATCGCATCTTCGGCACGCTTCGTGATGAGTTTCCTGAGGGCCCTGAAGAGATGTTCCCCGATTACATTCCGCCAAGAAAGGCGAATCCCCCAAAATAAAATAGGACGACCGGAAACGGTCGCCCTATTGTATTGGTGGAGGCGGCGAGATTCGAACTCGCGTCTCTAACATTTGAAATGAAGCCGCTACACGCTTAGTCGGTTTTTTGGGTGTCCCGTTTGAGCTCGAGTCGACACGATCTCAAACAGCAAGTCCTCTGTCGCTCTCGCCTACCGTGCCAAGGACACGCAGGGTAGACCAGCCCGTTGTCGACGCCCGGCCCCGTCCTACAGGCTAGGACAGGCGAGCGGTAGCCGTTATTAGGCGGCTAACGGTAACGCCATGGGCCGCGCAAACGGCACATGCACGAGACTTAGGTTCGTGTTTTTGGCGTTTATTTTGTGTCAGGTTTTTTAGGAGGCCTCCCGACAACCTCCGCATGCTGCTTTCACACCAAAGGGCTAGATCGATACCTTTCGCCCCCTCAAAATAGTATAGCACATTCGGCAGGCTCGGCTACGCGTCCTCGTCTTCTCCTCCGGGCCTGCGACCAGGGGGTCGCGCTCCCTCCGGAGAAGACGAGTCCGCTTTACCGGTTATTACTTTCTGTTTCTATTCTTAATATCTCGGTCGAGCTGGCGTTTGGACTCCTTGTCCTTCACGTCTGCCCGCTGGTCTTCGTGTTTCTTGCTCTTGCCGACACCGAGCTCCATCTTGACCATGCCGCGGTCGCTAAAATAGAGTTTAAGCGGGATAAGCACGAGACCCTTTTCCTGGGTGCGGACACGGAGCTTTTCCAGCTGACTTTTGTGCAAAAGTAGCTTTCGGAGGCGCTTGGGGTCGGGATTTTCGCGGTTGCCTGCCGCGTAGGGAGCAATGTAGGCGTTCTGAAGAAAAAGCTGGTTTCCCTCGAATCGGGCGAAGCTGCCGACAAGACTGCACTGGGAATCACGTAAAGACTTCACCTCGCAGCCAACCAGGACGAGACCCGCCTCGACGGACTCGAGGATCTCATAGTGATGCCGCGCCTCGCGGTGTGTGTTGATGACCTTGTTTTTTTCTTCTTTTTTTTCCTTCATGGAAACCTACTATAGCATATTTGCTCGTTTGACAGCTTTTAGCGAATCAGGTATATTGATTCATCCAAAAATTAAAACTCCATGAATATCCGTCGAAATTTCATATTTATTTCCGTTTTCTTGGCCTGCCTGGGGTTCGCCTCGGCCGCCTGGGCCCAGCCCAATGGCTTCGGGGCCGTCAGCCCAGAGAAGGTGGCCGAACTCGAGTCCATGCACCAGCAGGCGATCGACTTCCTCATCCAGAATGATTTCCAGGGCGCCGTCCGTACCTATGCGGATATCCTGCTGATGGAGCCGGATGACGAGACCGCCTACACCGGCTTAGGACAAATTTATATGGTGCAGGGCCGCTACAAATTGGCGAGTGATGCGTTCAAAAACGCGCTCAATATCAATGGGGACAATCAGGTGGCGCTCGCCGGTATCCGTAAGATCATGGACCCGGACGGCGTCGAAGGAATGACAAGCAAGTCAGAAATCGAAACTGAGCCCTATCTCCCCTCGCCTATCCTCTCCGCCGCGCCCCTAAATGCTTCGACCGCGCCCCAGGCCGGAATGGCCAAGCGCCAGTCGGCCGTGAAAGTAAGAAAGGACTACGTTTCGCCTATCCTTGTTCCGAAAGTCTCTCCCGCTCCCGTCACCTCCAGAAAAAGGATGGGCTCATCCGCTCATCTGGGAAGATTGGGTCTTTTGCATGCGCAGCGCGCACAAATGGCGCTGCGTAGAGCAGGATTTTATCGCGGTCCGGTAAACGGCATGATCGATTCCATCACAAAGTCTTCGATACGGGATTTT
>JANNFA010000167.1:0-1862 GCA_031379345.1 Candidatus Omnitrophota bacterium
GGATGTGGAAGGGGCGGATATAAGGAAAATCACAGGGGATGGCAACCTAAGGGCCTTCGCCGATGTGCGGGTGGGCGGGAGCCTTCTTATAAAGGGCGTCTCGGTGATGAAAGGAAAGAACGGCGTTTTTGTCTCCATGCCGCGCAAGGCCTCAAAGGACGGCCGTTGGTTCGACGTGCTGGAGGCGGAGGACGCGCTTAAGACAGAGATCGAGGAGAAGGTCCTCGAGTCCTATGACCGCGAGACGGATGGCGTGCGGAGCTAAGTGATGCAGACCTCTCCGCAGGCGCTCGGTGTTCTCGGTGAAGAGCTGGCATTTCATGAGCTTCGGAGAAGAGGCTACAAGGTGCTTCTTCGAAATTATGAATGCATGCTCGGTGAGATCGACCTGATCGCCAAACACGAGGGATTTCTCGTGTTTGTCGAAGTGCGCACCAGGAGTTCTCTGGATAAGGGAACGCCTGCGGAGAGCGTCACACACGATAAGCGGCGCCAAATCATCAAGGTGGCCAAGTATTATCTCAACCGGTACGGCATCCAAGAGGTTCCCTGCCGTTTTGACGTGGTGGGCGTACTTCTTCCGCCGCACGAGGAGCCGCTCATCGAGGTGATCGAGTCCGCGTTCGGGGAGGAAGGATGTTAGCCCGCGTCCTCTCGTGTACGGTGTTCGGCATCGAAGCCTTTGCGGTGGAAGTCGAGGTCGATATTGCCAACGGTTTGCCCGCGTTCAGTATCGTGGGTTTGCCGGACACTGCATGTCGCGAAAGCCTGGACCGCGTACGCGCGGCCATTAAAAATAGCGGCATCGTATTCCCCTCCAAAAAAATCACTGTCAACCTCGCGCCCGCGCACTTGAAGAAAGAAGGGCCGGGGTTTGATCTGGCGGTTGCGGTGGGCATTCTTGCCGCAAATGAGAATGTGCCCAAGGAATCGGTGGAGGGGAAGGTGTTTTGCGGCGAGCTGTCACTGGACGGGAAAGTACGTCCGATCTCTGGCGTGCTGCCGCGTGCTGCATTTTTGGCGCAGGAAGATGCCGGTGCGTTTTATCTTCCGGGCCCAAATCTAAAGGAAGCCATGTGTGTGAGCGGCCTTGAATTGTTTCCGCTCAAAACACTTGCGGAGCTTATTGCTCATTTAAAAGGTGAAAAAATACTGACACCCCATTTCTCCAAAGGCGCGGTGCCGGAGATAATTTCTCAGGAGCATCATCTGGACTTTAGCGATATTCAGGGGCAATGGCAGGCCAAGCGCGGGTTGGAGATCGCCGCCGCCGGCGGCCACAACGTTCTGATGATGGGTCCTCCCGGAGCCGGCAAGACCATGCTGGCGAAGCGTTTTCCGAGCATTCTTTCAACGATGACACTCGAAGAATCCGTGGAAACGACGAAAATACACAGCGTGGCAGGTCTACTCGTGAAGCGCGGCACGCTTTTGGGCGAAAGGCCCTTTCGTGACCCGCACCATACGATCTCCTCGATTGCGATGGTGGGCGGCGGCTCGCACCCAAAACCGGGTGAGGTAAGCCTTTCGCATCATGGGGTGTTGTTTTTGGACGAGCTTGCCGAATTCCGCCGGAATACATTGGAAGTCCTGCGCCAGCCTCTCGAGGAAGGACGCATCACCATCTCACGTGCCGCTTACACGATGACCTTGCCGGCGCGTTTTACATTGGTCGCCGCGATGAACCCCTGTCCGTGCGGCTATTTCACGGACCCTAAGAAAGAATGCAATTGCAGTTCGGTCCAGATCAAGAATTATCTTTCAAAAGTGTCCGGCCCGCTCTTAGACCGCATCGACATTCAATTGTCCGTACCGCGTCTTAAAGCGGCGGAGATACTTGAAAAAAACGCAGGCGCGGAGCC
>JANNFA010000212.1:0-3027 GCA_031379345.1 Candidatus Omnitrophota bacterium
ATGAAGCCATCCTTTCCTCTAGGGGTGGATATTCTTGAATGGAAAAAAGCGGGAGAATTTTACCGTTTGCACCAGAACCGCCTCTCCAAGTGGCTTACCGCCGATGAAAAAAAATTTATTGCGAGCAAACAGAAGCCGCACGAAGCGTTCGCGATGATATTCGCTGCGAAAGAAGCCGTCTCCAAGGCGCTTGGAATCCGGGCTGTCGGCCCCGAAGCGCTTCGCCTCATTCATTTAAAGCCCTGTGAGCCTCATACATTTTCAATTATGAGACATTCTTCATTAAGAGTCACCGTGAGTCGCCATCGCCGCCATGTGGTGGCTTGTTGCCACCCCTCACAGGCTGCCTAATGCGCTGGGACCTCGTGGACGGATTTTCTGTCATAAAAAAGGGAAAAGTCTCCCGGGCCTCCAAGGAATTTTCCGGAGAGGAAGATTTTTTCTCAGAGCACTACCCCGGTGAACCCTGTGTGCCCGAACCCTTCTTTATCGAGATGATTGCGCAGACCGGCGGCGTCCTATACGGTCTTGGAATCAGATTTAAAAAAGAAGTGATTTTGGTTAAAATAGAAGACGCGGTCTTCCACGGCGTGGTCATTCCCCCTTGTCACCTAGAAATAGAGGCGAGGATCGAAGGGGACAGTGAGGATGGCGCATGGATTTCCGGAAGCGTGAGCTCTGATGGCAAGGTCGTGGCATCCGCGAAGATACTACTCATTGCCATCGAGTCCTTGAACGGATTGCCCGCCGGAAAAGTCGTGTTCAACGATGGATTTCTCACTCACTATGATGTTTGGAACGTTGCAAAGAAGAGCGAGGGGTTGACCGTTTGAAACGCAGGGTCGTGATCACGGGTTTGGGCGCTTTGACTGCGCTCGGCGAAGGCTCAGACGCTCTCTGGAGCGCCGTCGCGGAAGGGCGTTCCGGAATCGGAGTGCTTGATGTCGCCGCAGCCTCCGGGCAATGGAAAGTGCCGGCCGGACTGGTCCACGATTTCTCTCCTGAAAAATTCGTCACACAACGAAAATCCCTGAAGGTCATGGCGCGCGATATCCAGCTGGCCGTGGCTGGCGCGAGTCTCGCGTTCAATGATTCCGGTATCCGTGATTTTGCGTTCGATCACGAACGCTTCGGGGTGATCGTGGGCTCGGGGGTATTGAATTATGAACTTGATGAGCTCGCCTACAGTGTACAGAATTCTCTCGATGAGGGCGGTCATTTGGATATGAAACGTTTTGGCGACAGCGGGTTGTCGTCCCTTTTCCCTCTCTGGCTTTTGAAATATCTTCCCAATATGCCGGCCTGTCACATCTCCATCCTATTTGATCTGCAGGGGATGAATAACACGATCACGACGGGCGCTTCGGCGGGACTTCAAGCGGTCGGCGAGGCAATGCGTATCATCCAGCGGAATGATGCGGACATCATGCTTTCCGGCGGGGCGGATTCCAAAGTAAATCCGGTTGGCCTGTCACATTTTAAGGTTCTTGGGGCCCTTTCAGGCCCTTCTTCAAATCAAGCGGACTGCCGGCCGTTCGACCGTGACTCACTCGGTTTCGTAGTCGGCGAAGGCGCGGGATTTCTGGTCCTTGAAGAATTGGAGCACGCAAAAAAACGCGGCGCTAAAATTTACGCGGAACTGGTCGGTTTTGGCTCTTCGACGGTAGAGGGACGTGAGATCGCGATGCGTTCAGCGCTGGCGGATGCGGGTTTGAACGCATCGGACCTGCAGTACCTGCAGGCGGCCGGCCTCGGCGTGAAAGAAGAAGATGACCGTGAAGCGCAGGCGATATACGACGTATTCAATGGTTCTGGAAAGAACCTTTCTGTGAGCGGCTCGAAGGCGGTCACAGGATTCACGGGTTTCTCCGCCGGCGCTCTGGACCTCATCGTTTCGACCGAAGCGCTTCGTAAACAGACTATCCCGCCCGTCCTCAATTTTGCACAGGCTGAAAAAGACTGGGGTTTCCAGATCGTAAAGGGCAAGGCCCTTCAAAAAAGTCTACGATATGCCATGACGAATGCGTTTGGTTTCAATGGCCAGGCTGTTTCCGCGGTCACTAAAGTGTACGAGGGTCATTAAAAATGACCCGTAGAGTCGTGATCACCGGGATGGGAGCAAGGACGCCGATAGGCAATAGCGTGAAAGAGACCTGGAAGGGTCTCTTGGAAGGCCGTTCCGGGATCGGAGGCATCACCATTTTCGACGCGGCTAGTTTCCCGACGAAGATCGCGGGTGAAGTAAAGAGCACAGATTTTAAAAAATGGCAGAGTCGGGGCGCCCGGTTTTCCCAGTTGGGCCGAAACAGCCTTTTTGCGCTTGAGGCGACTGAAGAGGCGGCGGCGGACGCGGGCTTAGACTCGAAAAAAAAGGATCCGCGTCTGGGTGTCTATTTCGGCGCCGGCGACGCGGGTTTCGATTTCCCCATATATGCAAAACTCATGACCGGCTCAATGGATGAGCAATCGGTGGATGTAAAAAAATATTTTTCGAGCAGTGTAAAGACGTTGAGTGCTCAAGGGCTTTTGGAACAGGAGCCTTTCCAAGTTCTTAACCACATCGCAGACGTTTTTGGTGCGCTCGGGCCATCTTCGAACTGTCTTACGGCTTGTGCGGCATCGAGCCAGGCAATAGGCGAAGCCGGTGAGATCATCCGCCGCGGTGATGCCGATATCATGATCTCAGGAGGCTCGCATTCCATGATCCATCCGCTGGGCGTGGCCGGGTTCAATCTCCTGACCGCGCTTTCCACACGAAATGATGCGCCAAAGAAGGCCTCAAGGCCCTTTGACAAGAACCGCGATGGATTTGTTCTCTCCGAGGGGGCCGGTGTCGTGGTACTCGAAGAACTGGAACACGCAAAGAAGCGCGGTGCGACCCTGTACGCGGAGCTGGCCGGTTATGGCGGCTCGGCCGATGCTTTCCGTATGACGGACCCGCATTCCCAGGGGCGCGGCGCGATCAAGGCCATGCGTCTTGCGCTCATGCACGCGAAAATAGACCCCTCGAAGATCGACTACATCAAT
>JANNFA010000226.1:0-6587 GCA_031379345.1 Candidatus Omnitrophota bacterium
AGGAACGAGAAGGAAAAGAAAT
Source organism: Candidatus Omnitrophota bacterium (assembly GCA_031379345.1). Classification (GTDB taxonomy): domain Bacteria; phylum Omnitrophota; class Gorgyraeia; order 2-02-FULL-51-18; family 2-02-FULL-51-18; genus JAHFFM01. The sequence continues at coordinate 23 of JANNFA010000226.1, forward strand.
TCTGGCTGCTCATGATGCTCTTGTCCTCATTCATTCCGGTGGGTTTCGCCAATCTGGGCCTTGTCTTGCGTAAATACCCGTTTGTCGAGGCCAGTTCCATGCGTTTGGAAGGTTCATTCACGCATCCAAATATTCTGGCGTTCTACCTGGCATTTGTGGCCACCGTGGTGTTTTACGTGCTCAAGACCGGTGTTTTCCGTTTGTCGGGCGTGATGAAGAGTTTTTTGTGGCTTTATATGGCGAATGTGCTGGTGGTGCTTATCGCCACGCAGACGCGCAGTGCATGGATGGCCGTGGCCATCCTTTTTTTGTGCTATGGCGTTTTGAAAGAGAAGAAATTCTTGTTCGTCTGCCTGCTCGGCGGGCTGGTGCTGATGGCGACGCCGCAGGTCCAGTCTCGCATGAAAGACCTTTCTGAAGGGACCGGCTCAAGGTCGCATGAAAAATTGAATTCCGCCGCCTGGCGGGTGAAATTGTGGGAAAGCGCCATCCCTTCCATCAAAAAGCGTTTCGTTTTCGGGTATGGTCTTGAAAGTTTCCGTCCGCTTTCCGGCGGATTCTTTGTGTTGGAGCCGGGCGGTGTGCCCGCTCACAATGTCTATGTCGAGCTTCTATTCGAGACCGGAGGGGTCGGTCTGTTCGCCTTTCTCTGGATCTACAGGAGCATCCACAGGACTTTTTTTCTTCGGATGGTCCGTTATCGCGCCGGGCCCCTTTCGACCGAGTCAGTCATTCTTTTCGCGTATGTGATCGGATACCTTTTTGTCTGCGTCAGCGACAACATGCTCCACTATCTCGCATTCAACTGGTATTTCTGGTTCTTTGTCGGGCTCATGCTTCAACCGGTTTCTCCCCAACTCCAAACTAAAGCTCAGTCGTGAATCGTCCGATCATTCTTCTTTTCCTGATCCTTCTTTTCGGCACGTCCGCCACTAAAGCGTCGGCGGATGCGCCCGCCTCAAAAACGGCGGGTGCACATTGGGATTTTGCCGGTTGGTATGGCGCCGGTTGTTATCCGAACGTCGCTTTTGACCGAAAAAATCAGGGGCGTGTGTATCTCACCTCCGACGTAGCCGGCATCTGGCGCAGCGACGACCGCGGGGAGGAGTGGCGCTTTATCACGAAAGGCCTGGGGAACCTGCGCGTTTCCGTCATCGAGGTTGCGCCCTCCGACCCGACCGTGCTTTACGCGGGTACCGATGCGGGCGTCTATGTTTCCCAGGACACGGGGGCCACTTGGAAGGTCACGGGCAATGAGGGTGGAAAATTACGCTTCAGTCGTCCACAAAGTTATCGGAGTTTGATCATCTCCAAGATGAACCCCGGCTCTGTGATTGCCGGCTCTTCACGTGGTGGCGTCTATTATTCCGAGGATTTTGGCGAAAGCTGGGAGTTGTTGGGAGGGCGTCGTCCTTTTTCCACTCTCGATGCAATCACAGTGGTGGCCTGGGTAAAAGGCGAGGAGGGCGTGTACGCAGCCTCTTCGCGCGGCGTGGCGAGACTTTCTTTTGAAAAGGACGCCGAGTGGGAGATATTTCCAAACGCGCCTGTGCCTGTCACCGACCTTTTGGTGGATGCAGGGCCCCAGCATGCCATGGTCGCGGCCGGGCAAAAAAAACTTTGGGTGTCGCTGGATGGAGGCACCACCTGGAAAGCAGAGGGCGCCGAAATTCCGGAAGGTTCCTTGTATCGTCTTCTCGCGCGGCCGGAGGGAGCCATTCTGGTCGGTTGGAACGAGGGTTGGAAAGGCGGGGTGGTGCTGACGGAGGACGGCGGCGCGACGTGGAAAAAATGGGAAAAGAAGATGACGAGCGACAAGAAGGGCGACCCCACAAGGATCTGGGCCAGCGCGCACGGACGTATCACAGCCCTCAAAGCGGACCCTTTCGACTCCAATATAATCTTGCGCACCGATTTTTGGGGGGTGTGGCGCAGTGAGGACGGCGGCATGACATGGAATGAAAAGATCAAGGGCGCGCCGAATACCGTGACCTCGGATGTCGCTGTGGGAGACGACGGTGCGGTCTATGTGGCCACGATGGACACCGGTCTTTTGAAAAGTACGGATGGCGGTGCGACTTACCGCTGCCTTTTTCCAAAAAAAGGTTTTACTCCCGACGAGCATGGACATGTGTGGCGCGTGGGAGTTTCCGGAAAGCGGATATTGGCGACGTCGAGCCCCTGGGAAGCGGACCTGGTTCAAGTCGCCCGCAGCGAGGATGGCGGAGAGACTTTTAGCAAAGAGCGCGCTGGATTGCCCCAGAAGAAACCCAAAAAGAACACGGTTTGGGAACATGGCTATCCGCGTGCGATGGCCTTTCATCCGTCGCGCCCCGACACGGTATACCTCGGTGTGGACGGAGATGACGGCGGAGGTTTCTTTGTCTCCAAAGACGGAGGACGCAATTGGAGACGCCCCGCCAACCAACCCGGCTTACTCAAGATCTACAACGGCCTTGCCGTTGACCCGGAGAACCCTGACCGCATCCTATGGGGCGCTTCAGGGCCCAATAATGGCGGCCTCTATTTATCGGAGGACGGGGGAGAGAGTTGGAAACTCGCCGCAAATCCGATGCGGAAAATATTTGATGTCGCTTTCGGTTCCGGAGGACGCGCTTACGCGGCCGGAGAAGATGCTTCGGACACTCCAACTCTCTGGACTTCCGCCGATCACGGAAAAAATTGGGTGAATATGAAACGATTCGATGGACATGGAAGCGTCGAGGCGCTTTGCCCTTTGCCGGATGGCCGCTTGGCCTTCGGCATCACCCGATGGAGCGGGGAAGTGCCGGGACATCTGTATCTCGCTTCCGCCGACGGCAAAGATATAAGCAGCCTAGATGGCGACCTACCCGACGGCGACGGTCCCGCGGCGATAGCTTACGACCCGAAGTCGAAGACTTTGTACGTCGCCCGTTATGCCGGGTCGGTCTACAAGACCCGCTTACCCGGCGCCTGATTTTATGATATAAAGGACGGCACCGCTTTGGGAGCACTTTAGGAGAGATGGCAGAGTGGTCGAATGCGCGCGCCTCGAAAGCGTGTATACCGCAAGGTATCGGAGGTTCGAATCCTCCTCTCTCCGAATTTCCCCTTCCCCGCATGAATTGCTTATAAAATTATAAGCTCACTTATTTTTAGTTATAATCGCTAAAATTATATATAAGTACATACAGATAGGACGGTTATGACAGTGGAGCAAGCTGGGAAAACATGATACAATGCCCGCTTCGTTAATTTTCGATCCACTCGACTCTAAAGGCTAAAGTGAGAACAAAACCAGTCCTTCTATCAGGGTTTATTTTCTTTATGGCGGCGTCCGAGGCCTTTGGCGAGACTCGTACAGAGATCTATGCTTCTCAGGCCACCTCTAGCGCCAGTGAGGTTGAGTCCTCCCAGGCGGTACGTCCGGTCGGGACCGCGGATAATTTTGTATTGCCCAGCAACATGACCGAAACGGCCAATGTGGCCCACGCCGAGTCGGCTTCTGCGGTGTATGTGTTGGATGTTCAAGACGTTCTTACCATTTCGGTGCTTCAGCCGGATCCATTTAGTGTGGAGCTCATCGTTGCCCCGGACGGCTCCATCACGTTCCCTTATATCGGCACTGTCTCTGTGAAGGGCCTGACCCTGATGCAGACACAGGAGAATATCCAGAAGGGCCTGATGGATTACATGAAGTATCCCGTTGTGTCCGTTTCACTGAAACAGTCGAAAAGCCTCACCTTTTTTGTTTTTGGGGAAGTCCAGCGTCCCGGTTCCTATATCCTTGAGAAAGACACCACGGTCTTAAAGGCCATCACCACCGCCGGCGGCTTCACGCGCGTCGCCTCGACGGACAATGTCAAAGTCGTGCGCCAGGCGGCCGGCGGGGCTACTTCCGCACTGACCGTCGACGTCGATGCGCTCATGAACGGCGCATCCACCGTGGATGAAAAAGTAGGGCAGGGCGATGTCATCACCGTTTCCAAGAGGTTTTTCTAAATGGAAAATTTTGAATTAACTCCTTCGCGCGGTCAGCTTGTGAAAAATGCCCTGAACGAGCAGGAGCCCGGCGCTCCGGCTGCGGCGCCCGAAATGACCACGCGCGACTACGTGAAGGTCCTTTTCCGACAGAAATCTATCATTCTTTTGACCGCGCTCACCGTTTCGCTGGCCACTTATGCCGGCCTGAAACTAAAGACGCCGGTGTATGAAGCCCAGGTAAAAATGCTCATCACCGCAGAAAAGGAAGTCGACTCTCCCTACTATCAAGCCATGTTTGTCGGCTCTAAGGCCAATGCGACCATCACGCAGAGCGAGATCGTGAAGTCCAAGCCTGTTCTTGAGCGTGCTGTTTTGGCCCTGGGCCTTCAGAAACGTCCGTTAGATTATGAGAAGTTTTTCGCGACCCCGCTAAAAAAGAAGGTCATTGAATGGCAGACAAAGAATTCAAAATTAGCCAAATTACCACCCGATGTGCAATCAAATATGATCTATCGGGTCATTTTGGAGGGCTTGAAAAAAAATATTAAAGTGGAGCCGGTCCGCGACACGAATATTTTTACCATCACGGTGACTGATTTCAACTCCATCGGCGCCGCCATCATCGCCAATGCCGTCAGCCGCTCCTATGTCATCTTCGACCTCGAACAGCAATATGTCGATCTTCAGTCGAAGTACACCGAGAAAAACCCCATCGTCGTGCAGATGAGGGAGAATATCACCAGGATGGAAAAAGGGCTGTCGGGTCAGCCCCTGCCCAATATCGAAGCCATCGGGCCGGCCTCGGTGAAGATCATCGAGCAGGCCTCGCCGGCCTTAAGGCCCATCGGCCTTCCGAATAAACTCACTTTCATTGTCGCTTTTTTCATGAGCATTTTCCTCGGGGTATTCCTGGCGTTCATGTTCGAGTTCATGGACCAGAGTTTCCACTCCAAGCAGGACCTTGAGAACTTTCTCGGTGTGCCTGTCATCGCCTGTATCAATAAGAAAAATGGCCTGGCCCAGCCCAAGATCGCCAAGGACGTCAGCGACCGCAATAATTCTCCCCGAGCGGTGTCCTACCGAATCCTGGCCCAGCAGCTTCATTTCATGGCCAAGACCAAGGGCCAGCGCACTCTGCTTTTCTCGCCCGTTCATCCCAAAGAGGATGTTTCTATCATCGTGGCGAATGTGGGCGTGTTCCTGTCGAAGCGCCTGGGCTTGAGGACGCTTATCATCGACGCCGACCTGAGGCACCCTACTTTGCACAAGGTATTCGGGGAAAAGAACGAAGTCGGTCTGTCGCAGCTTCTCGAAGGTTCTACCTCGTCCGAAAATACACTGCGTCATATGGGAGAAAAATTGAGCGTGATGACGGCCGGCCGCAGCCTCTCCGATCCCGGCACTCTTCTCGACAGCACCTCTTTTGCCAAGCATTTGAACTATCTGAAAAGCCTTTATGACATCGTCCTCATCCAGGGCTCGAACCTTCGCGATTATCGTGATGCAGCCCTGATCGGCCCCGCCTCTGACGGGGTCGTGGTGGTGGTGGGCGAGAGCACGGTGCGCCGCCAGGTGGTGCAATACGCGGTCAAACACCTGCGAGAGCACCGCACCAAGGTCATCGGCGCCATCATGCCCAACCGGGAATACCTCATCCCGAAATTTCTCTACGAAAGCGTCTAAGCCCTGCGTGGGATCATGACACGCTACCATGAGCTCTTAGGCGTCCCTCCCGGAGCAAGCGAAGACGAGATTAAAGAAGCTTATAGAGAAATGGTACAAGTATGGCATCCCGACCGGTTTGCTTTTGACGCCGCCCTCCAAAAAAAAGCCCACAAGCGGCTCCAGGAAATAAATCACGCCTTTGAAGAGCTGAGCAAACCGGCCGTCAGGCTTGCCGCCCAATCTCCCGAGCCGGCGATCTTTGCTCATCAACCCGCTTCGCGTACCCGCGGACCTTGGCCGGCATTTTTGGTGCTTGGGCTCATGGTGGTTTCGTTGGGTTATTGGCTCCTTCACAGCACCGTGGACCAGCGCGCCATCGATCTCGGGATGTTGTCGCAGGACTCCGCCGCCCCGTCAGCCACAGGAATGAACCGCTACTCGCTGAACAGTGCCTCCGGAAAAGAGCTCTATATCATTGAAGGCCCCCGTCCGCCCTTGGATTGGGAGATAGACGCGCTCGTGCGCGCCTATACGAGCCGAACGCCTCGAGTGAAGCAGAGCCTGGGTAATTTCTCGATATCGCAGACTTCGAAGCCCGGAACCGGGTCCTTGATTCCGTTGCGGTATCGGGTGGGGGAGAAGTGACTTTCGTCAGTGAATTGACTTGGTTCATCACTTATGATACACTTTATTTAGGAGGATTTTGACCATGTCTACCAAGAACCCAAGATTGAACGTGGTGTTGGAGCCGACACTTTTTTCAGCGTTAAAAAAACTGGCCAAGTTGGACGGAACTTCCTTGTCTCTGAAGGCCAGGGATCTTATTAAGGAAGCCATGGAATTTTATGAAGACAGTCATTGGGCAGCCGGAGCCTCCAAGCGTGAAAAGACGCTAAACGCGAAGAATGCTCTAAGCCACAAAGAGGTTTGGGCG
>JANNFA010000230.1:0-1921 GCA_031379345.1 Candidatus Omnitrophota bacterium
ATCGAGCGTCGTGGCAGTTTTTTATTCTACGCGCTATAAGCTCGTCGAGTATGAAAAAGCGAAGCTTTCCGCGAAGTTGGAGGGCGTGCGGCAAGCCAAGAAGAAGACGACGGTCGCGGCCAAGAAGATGCAGGACATTCGAACTCTCACGGAAAAAAAATTCAAATGGACGCTTGTATTGAATGAGATATCCATGACGGCGACGCGAGGGATCTGGCTTCGTTCGATGAGTGTGGAGGAGATGTCCGTGCAGAAACCGGTGAAAGAAATTGCGGTTTCAAGGGAAAAAAAAGCACCGGCGGAGAAAAAGGAAGTAAAGAAAAAAAAGGTAGCGGGCAAGCCGGATGGCTCCAAGAAGACGGCGACCGAAACGGAAACCTATAATGTTATAAAGATAGAGGGAAGTTGCAGCGGAGGCGCGGGGCAGGAGACCGCTCTGATCGGGAAGTATCTCAAATCCCTGCGCGACAGTGTCTATTTTAAAGAGCTATTCGGTAGCAATATCGATCTTTCAGGGATGAATCAACGAAAAATGGGCGAGGCGGATGTGTTTGATTTCACTATCTATTGCCGGCTCAAGAAAGACAAGCCATGAAACTGTCTCTGAGCAAGATTCAATCTTTCCTTCGTATCGATGTCGTGGTCGATTTTGTGAATCGTCGCTCCGTGAGAGAGAAACTATTGATATTGGGTTTTGGCGGGATTATGTTTTTGAGCTTGGACTACTTCCTGTGGTTGTCGCCCGTCATAAAAACCCTGTCTCAAACGATACCCGCTTACATGGCCGCTGAAACAGAATTACAGAATATGAAGGATGACAAGAAAAACGAAACGGATATCCTAAAACGTTTAGAGCGCATTGAGTCTGAACTTCAGATCCGTGAGAAAGGGATCGAGGCCGGCAGTCAAATCGACACGCTGCTAGAGTGGCTATCGAAGCAAGCGGCTCAGTCCGGTGTGCGTATCACCTCGCTAAATCCTTTGGATGCGGGGAGCGGCTCAAGGGTCGGGATCTATTCTTCGATTCCTATCGCCATCCAGGCGACGGCAGGGACGCATGAGCTCGGCGCCTTTCTTTCTAGCCTGGAGACCGGAGAAACTGAATTCAAAGTACTCGACCTCAAAGTAGGTGAGAATGCCCAAAATCCAAAAAAACATCTTATTGACATGAAAGTGGAGACCTACCGGAAGGCCGGAATATGAGATCACGCTGGCAAAGGTCGTTTTTGTGGATTCCAATCTTTTCATCTGTTATGATGATTTCGTCTGATGCGCATGCTGCGGAAAAAGAACTGTACGCGGCGAAGGGTCAGCGAGATCCTTTTGTCCAGCTATTGTCAGCGGGCGCGAAGCAGGCGGTGTCGGGACTCCTTGGAGTCGATACGTTGGAGGACATCCGTGTGGAAGGGATCGTGGCGGATGCGGATATAAGTAAGTCCATCGTCATCGTGAACGGCACTGTGATGAAAAGCGGAGAAGAGGTTGGCTCGGTCAAGCTTTTGAGCATTGCGACGGATGGCGCCACATTCTCTGTCAATGGCGTCGAAGGATTTAAAACGCTTTATCAGGAAAAATAATGTCTCTAAGTAGATCTTCGGTACTTTTCATTTCGGTCGTTGCGGCTCTTTGTTTTTTTTCTCCTCAGGTCGCCGCCGAAGACGCTCTTCCGGCAAGCACGCTCGATGAGAATGCCTCGATTCAGGCGACCAATACGGTGGCCACGGCTCCAGGCAATGTGACGGTAGATTTTAAAGATGCCGATATCCAGAACGTCCTGCGTATTTTGGCTTTTAAGAGCGGTGTCAATATCGTCGCCGGCAAAGACGTGCAGGGCGTTGTGACTATCCGTCTCGTCGACGTGCCTTGGGAGAAGGCTTTGGACACCATTCTTAAGACTTACGGTTATGGCTATGACCGGCAG
>JANNFA010000239.1:0-10846 GCA_031379345.1 Candidatus Omnitrophota bacterium
AAACGCGAGATAAATACCGCCGGCGGTAAAAGACGCATCCCGCCTATCCTGTTCCCGCGCCAAAAATGCGACATGCGGTCGATTTGGCGCGTATGCGCCCGGATTGAAAAATTATCTTTCAGGTATTCCCAACTTTCTTGCTGAAGAACACCCCCGCACACTTTTATCCGGGGGAATTCGGAAGGGTCCGTCATTTCGCTCGGGATCCCGACCCGCGCAAGTTCATGGCGCAAGACGCGTCCTGCCAGACCGGCCCCTTTAATCCTTACCATACCCGCTCATCGTGATACGAAACAGCGGACGACGACGGATGCGAGCGTCGTGGACGCCGGCCGCGACACGGTATTGTTCCAGATCCTTCGGACGAAAGGCGCGTGCCACCGAAAGCTTCGCATCATTGAAAAGAATGGGCTTCCCGCTTAGCATTCCCAGAAACCAGGCGCCGGCATAGTTCATGGCTCCCCGGTATAGGTCGTTTAAGATCCACCCGCGCTGGGCGACCTTCTGCAGGAGGCCCAGAAGATGCACGATCTCATCGTCCGAAAGATGGTGAAAGAACATCGAGGACATGACGAAGTCGAAACGGCCCAATTTTTCGATGTCAAAGGCGGAGTATTGCAGGTAACGGATATCAGGCGAAGAAAAATTCTGAGCCGCGTACGAGAGACAAAGCGGCTGAACGTCGATGGCAGTAATGTGCGCTTCTTTTCCGCGGGAACGCGCCCATTTGACGAGCGCAAATGGAATATCTCCCCCGCCGCAACCGATATCGAGTACGGTAAAAGACGCCGGAAGGGTTTGCTGCTCGAAATATTCCAGGATCGCGCGATGCCCGCCGAAAAGCTCGTTTACCTGGCGCATGAAATTCAAGGATTCGAGAAGTTCATCCGGACGGACGTTAGGATCGTCGAGAATTTCGTATTCCTGGGAGCGCCCCTTCATGGGACGATTATAGACCCTGGAGGGTCAGGAGCGGAAGTTGTATCCGCCGTTCATCACGGACAGAGAGTAGAACGCGGTGTCAATGAAACGCTCCCACCAGTTCGCGGTGGTTCCGCCGTCCGCCCAGTCGATCCAGCTCCCTGAAACACCGTTGGGGTCGGCCGTCTTTTGCCAAAGGCCACTGTTCGAGGCCCAGTTCCACGCGGCATTCACGTAGTCTGTCTGCCCAAGATCCTGCCATACCAGCATTGCCTGAAAAGTGAGGCCTGGCGACTTGCGGTTCGAAAAATAACCATCATCCCAGACCACAGCGCCGTCCGATTTCTGGAGCACTCGGTGGATCCAATCGCCGACTCGTTTATTGCCAACCCCTTTTGCCGGGAGATCCAGCATCTGCGGCGCATAATTGATCCATTCATGATAGGCGGGCTCTTGCGCGACACCATTCTGGTCGATGGCGCGGTGCCAGACGCCATAATCTGGATCCGAGGGGTCGTCGATATAAAGAGAGTCGTTGATACCCTGCAACACACGCTTGGCAGAAAGTCTCACTGTTTTCGAAAACCCCTTTTCGCCGGCCATAGCCGCCCACTCGCCCGCTGCCTTGAGTGCTAAATATCCGAAAGAGTTGTCTGACGCCCAGCGCCAAGTCTGGTACGTGTTATTGTCGGTTTTTCCTCCGCCCAACAGACCATCGTCCTGCCCGCCTTTATTTGCGGGATCCTGGAGAGACATTAAAAACTCCGCGCCTTTCTTCATCGCCGCATAGCGGTCTTTTGAATAACCCAGCTTTTCCAAAGCCATCATCACCTCCGCCGTCTGCGTGGGAGACTTTGATTGGGTCGTCGCGTTCGCATAGCTATACTGATCGAACCATCCGCCGTCCGAGTCCTGAACACGCACCAGATAATCGGCCGCGAGTTCGGCTTTTTTCCTGTATTCTTTGTTGCCGGTCTTCCTGAACGCCTCGAGCAAGCCCAGGATCGCCAACGCATTCTCGCGAGGAACGATCCAAGAGGGGGTTCCGTTGGGGTCCCCTTTGAAGTTGATATTGTTGATAGCGCCGTTGGCCGGGTCGCCGGGATTTAGGTACTGGGAAGAAAGGATATAGTCGGCTTCGAGGCTGACATCCTGGAGAGTTGTGCCGGGAAGCCTCGGATTCGGGTCGACGGACGGACGACGGCGGTTCTGACTCTCGATCTCGTCCAATTCCATTTGAAGCGCCTGTTTTACCGCAACCGCACGTATATTTTGAAGCTCAAAGTCCGAGTTTGTCACAGACTGTACTTCGGCTTGGACCTCTCCCCACTTTCCGCCTGCATAGGCCGGAAAAGCAATAAGAGCGGCAAAGACAAAAACAACCATCATGCGTAAAAATTTCATAGGGAGAGAATTATACCTGATTAATGTCCGGAATGGTAGGGTTGACCGGCAAGGATCGTGAAAGAGCGATAGACTTGCTCCGCGGCGATGACCGATGCCATTTCATGCGTCAGGGTCATGGGGCCAAAGCTCCAAAGGAGGTCGGGCCGCCAGGCCGCTAGATCCTCTTTCTTAAACCCATCCGCGGGGCCGATCACGATCTCCCATTCTCTGACCCCGTCCCGACGCATCTTCTCCAGAGCCTGGGCCAGTTCCTCCGAGGAAAAAGCCTTGGCCTCTTTTGAAAAATGGCAGAACCAACGCACCGGCTTTCCCGGCTCCTCCTTTTTCAGGTCCATGCCGGAGCCGTCAGTCGGAACAAAACGGGACAAGCGCTTCAGGTACTCAGAAAACAGTGCATGGCACGCTTCGGATTTAAAATGTTTAGCGGCAAAACTCCCTTTTGCCCACGCCAGACGAAAACGTATCTTCATGCTATAATGATACGGATTTTTCACAAAGGAGTCGCTATGAAAATGAGCAAGATGTTTTTGGTTCTAGTTTCCTTCTGTCTGACGGCAGCGGTTGGTTTTGCGGAAGATAGGCCCTGGCTGGGGCCTAAGGCCGACTTGAACAACGACGGAGCGATCGGCGCCGAAGAGGCCCAGAAAGCCGAAGAGGTTTGGAAACAGACGCACCGCGAGAACCGTCAGGAAAAGCGCGAGGAAAAGCGTGACGAGATGAAGGCCAAAGCCGACACCAATGGCGATGGCACTCTTGATGACACTGAAAAAGCAGCCGCGAAAGAAATGTTCGCCGAGAAAAAAGAAGAACGGAAAGAAAATCGCGAGGAAAAACGAGAAGAGTTCAAAGAGAAACGCGAAGAATTAAAAGAAAAACGTGAGGACTGGAAAGAAAAGAAGCCGGAATTTAAGGAAGAACATTCCAAGATGGACCGGGACAATAATCCACCCGGCCCAATGGGCGGACAAGGCACCAACTGGGAGAACAAGCCCGGACCTCAGGGTGGCCCCGGAGCGGGACCCGATCAAAACCGGCGGGATAAAGACAACAATCCCCCAGGACTCAAGGGCGGAGTAGGCACCAACTGGGAAAATAAGCCCGGCCCACAAGGCGGACCCGGCGCTTCCCCGAATCGCGGGCCTCAAGGCGGTGGCGGCGGTCAGGGCGGACCCGGCAAGAAGAAATAAACTTTACGCGCTCTCGCCTTCTCCTCCGGGCCTGCGACCAGGGGGTCGCGCTCCCTCCGGAGAAGACGAGAGCGCTATTTCATTCTTCTTCTAACTTTCCAGGTCCGTCCAAGTGAGCCAATTCGCGAGATTGAGGCGGCCGTCATGATGCCAGGTGATGGGCGGCTTCTGAAGTTGTCCGGCGCGGCAGATGCGGTTGACCCCAAAGAGTCCGAGCCATTCTGCGATTTGTTTTCGGTGAGTAGGGGCGCATTCGAGCGAAACAGCCTGGAGCGAGCCGCTCATTTTTTGAAGCGCTCCTTCAATATCCAATAATTTTCTGAAGCCCTTCACCCGTATGATCTGCGCTCCAGAAGAGAACTCCGCTTCGTTTCTTTCATCATACCCCACCATCCAAAGTCCGGGCTTGTCACTCAGCCAATAACCGACCTTCTCCCCTTTCAGGGCTTTTATTCTAAGCTGATCGCGCAAACGGACCGCTGAAAGAGTGTCCGTCATACTCCGCCGAGGTTTGGAGTGCTCACCTTTCTCGATTCGATCGAGCTGCAGAGCAACCATCCCGGCAAAATCCCTCGGATAAACCTTACCGCCTTGCTGAGTAAACACGATTACAGGAGACAAGCAGCCGCGCTGGTCGGCCATCCACACATCGTAGGCGGTTTTTTTTGCAAGCCGTACAGCGCCCTCCTTGCTCAAGGCTTCATGGAGAATAAGCGCAAAACTCACGCGGTGGCCATAGCCGACAAACGGTGTCTTTGCCGGAATGCTCTTACGTATTTCTTCTAGACTCTCATCATTCCCATAGACCACGACTAAACCGGCCTGCTTCATAAGGTGCGAAGCCTCTGCGCGGCCATTAACGATGGCACAGCGCTTCCACAGAACCGGATCATGTGCCCTGAGAGAATCGAGATAAATGCCGAGAATGCCTTCATCACGGCGGGACACTTTTGCGATATTGCGACTTCCTATAAGAAGCCCCATCACGATGCTTGTGATGGCCGCGTTCGGGATATTTGATGAAAAAACATGGACAATGTTCTCGGGTGCTCTCGCGTGAACGAAGCGATGATTCCGCGCATCTCTCACAAAACCATCGAGCACGCCAGGGCTTTGGAGTTCGGCCCTTAAAAGAGTTTGGAGTTTAGGCGTGGTAAGCTCGCAGAAAAGAGTGTCCAGCATCGCATGGGCCATTTTTTCCGAGAAACCAGAAACTCGCACGAGTTGTGTTATCGCGCGGCGGCGGGATAAAAAATCCCTTCTCATCCATTTTCCAGAAAGCGCGCCCAACGTTCTCACGGTGTCTCGTAGGTTCATTGAGAGTCCCTCAAAAATCTTTCATAAGACAACGAGCATCCCCGCGCCTCGCTTCCGCGCGAGCGTCCCACCACCTCAAAACCCTTCCCCTTCATTCTTCCTAGATCTTCGGTCTGCACGGCCATCACCGAACCTGTATTGGCAAGATCCACGTGTTTCAAAAGCCCCAAGCGGCCGCTCCGACATTCCTTTCCTGTCTGCGGATCCATCACCACAGCGCGCATCCATGCAGGCGCCATGAAAGGCCCGCCGTTCCTGCTATAGTACTGGCTAGAAAGCTCTGTCATCCCGTATTCGCTCACAAAATCTCGAATGCCCAAACGTTCACGGCACAACCGATACAACTCCGCCTTAGAGACCTCCCGCGCCCTTCCTTTGAAACCCCCCGTCTCCATGAGACGGCTTCCGGGTTGAAGGCGAAGATGGAGATTCTTTTCTTCTAGGTGATCCAAAAAACCTTTCAGCGCGAAAGCCGTCGCCAAAAGCAGGGCTTTTTTGCGCTCTTTCCCCAAGTCGCGCGCGAGACTCTCAAATTGAGGTCTGCCCCTTTGTATGTAAAAACGCCCTTTTCCTCTCCCGAAATGACGATTCACAATCTTTAGCATAAAGGAAAGCGATGAGTCGGGGGCTTCTCGGGCGGAAGGCATTAGAATATAGAAAACATAGGCGTCTGTCCTCAGAACATGCTTTTCAAATGGAGGTAAAATAGATGCCTCATAGAGCTCGAGGGTCTCGAAATAATGAGCTCCCCTTTTTTCAGAGGTCGTGCCGCTCGTTTTAAACACTTTCTTCTTTTTAATGCGCGGAAACGTGGTGAGAGTCAGTTCTTTAAATGCGGCGGCTGGCATGGCCGGGACATCCTTCCATGAAGTAAGTTTATCCGGTGTCATCCCCTCCATCTCGCAAAACCGGCGATAAGGCGTGTTATTTTCAAACTGGAAACGGAAAACGCGTGTGGCAAGAACGGTGAATTCTGAGTCGGATGCGGGTTTTGCGGAATAGCAGCGGATGAACCGGAGAACATCGCCCGCAACGGGCGTTGGCATTTCGTATTCCTTAGATATTGATGGTGTTCTGGATGGCAGTAAATAGGTCCTGCAGTTTAACGGGCTTAGCAAAAATGGGGTTCGGGTTACCCGACACGCGCGCCTGATCCTCCGGAGAGATGACGGCCGTCACAAAAAAAATGGGGATGCTGCTAGTGCGGACGTCGTGCTTAAGCAGCATCGCTACCTCCGTCCCATCCATCTTAGGCATCATGATATCGAGGATAACGAGATCAGGCTGAAACGCGACGGCTTTTTCGAGAGCCTGTTCGCCGCTCAGAGCCGTGATGACCTTGTAGCCGCGATCGGAGAGAAACGCCCGCAGTGTCGCTACCTGTTCAGGCTCATCGTCCGCAACAAGGATGGTTTTAGATGTCACGCGATTATCTTAACACACCCTTATAATTTTGCGAAAATCTTATCGAAAATAGAAATACAACGCAGGATATCATTTTCGGAGAGGATAAAAGGCGGTGAAAGCTGGATGACGTTATGTCCGGGGCCGGCGGGTAGGACGACAAGCCCATGCGAAAGCGCCTGCTGGACAAAATTCCGCGTCTTTTCCGTGGCTGGCACAGGCTTCTTTGCCGAGACACCAGGGCCGGAGAGCTCGATGCCGATCATAAGACCAGAACCGCGGATATCTGCGATCAACGGGTACTTTTGTTTCAGTGTCCAAAGCTCTTTCCGAAAAAACTCCCCCATCTGACGGGAACGGTCCACGAGCTTAAGACGCTCGATCTCGCTGATCACCGTCAGACCCACCGCACAGCCTAGCGGGTTTCCTAGGAATGTGCTCGTGTGGATGGCGTCGCCCGTGGAAACTCCCCAGGAATGCATGACGCGCATCGAACCGATACAGGCGGATATCGGAAATCCATTGCCCAATCCCTTTCCAATACACATGACATCAGGCACCACGCCGCTTTTTTCCATCGCAAACATGCTTCCGGTGCGTGCAAAACCGGTAAACACCTCATCGGCAATAAGAAGGATCTTTTCCTGGTCACAGAATGCGCGGAGCGCCTTCATGAAGTCCGGAGGAGCCGGGATGACGCCCCCGCGGCCCTGGATGGGCTCGATGAGCACCGCGCCTACGGCATGCTTCGACTTCTTCGCCTTCTTGAACGCCGACTCGACCGACTTCATGGAGGCCTGAGTCGCCTTGTCCCCAAACGCACGCTCATCCGGAAATACGGCTTCATGGGCGAAACCGCCGAGCTGTTTCAAGAAAGGTTTTTTAAAATCTTCGCGGTGTGTGACCGAAAGCGTGCCATACCCGAGGCCGTGGTACGCTCCGGTGAATGAGATGACGCCTGTCTTCTTTGTATGCATCACGGCGGTCTTCAAGGCCGACTCTACTGCTTCAAAGCCTGTAGAAGAAAAAATGCTCTGGCTGAGATTCCCCGGCGTGATCTCCGAAAGTTTATGAGCAAGCGCCACCTTCACATCGTTCGGGTGCACATCGCCCAGTCCATGCATCATGCGACGCGACTGGTCACGGAGCGCCTTCAGCACCGCCGGATGCCCGTGCCCTAACCCCGAAACACCGAATGCACTCGTCAGGTCGATATAGCGGTTTCCGTCCACGTCATAAAGATTACAAGCCTGAGCTTTTTGGATGAAGATCGGGAAGGCTCCCCCCTGGTAAGTGATCTGCGGGCATTCAAAGCGCTTGAGTTCCGCGCCTAATTTGACGGATTGTTTTCCCGGCAGTTCTTTGGAGCGGATCTTTGGAGGGAGGCTTTTTTGGAGAGCATCGGACTTTTTCTTAAACGGAAATTGAAAAAATTTTGGTTTTCGTATCAGCGGTTTCATTCGTGTTCCTTGTGCAGAAACCGCTCGGCATCTAGCGCGGCCATGCATCCTGAGCCGGCAGCCGTCACGGCTTGCCGATATTTAAAATCCTGCACATCTCCTGCCGCAAAGACTCCGGGCACGCTCGTATGCGTGCCATCGTGCACGACAATATACCCCTTTGGATCCAAAGAAAGCTTCCCCTTAAAAAGCTCTGCGTTGGGCGTATGACCGATGGCCATGAAGATGCCGTCGCATTTCTTTTCACTCAACTGGCCTGTTTTTAGATTTTTAAGCACGACTCCTGTGACTCTTTTCAAAGCAGGGTCCTTGATCTCTACGACCTCGGAATCCCAAATGAACCCGATCTTAGGGTTCTTCGTTGCGCGGTCTTGCATGATCTTGGAAGCCCGGAGCGAATCACGACGATGCACGAGGGTCACCTTTGTGGCAAACTTTGTAAGGAAGGAGGCTTCTTCAAGCGCAGAATCTCCCCCGCCCACAACCAGCACTTCCTTATTCTTAAAAAAGAAGCCATCGCAGGTGGCGCAGGCCGATACCCCGTAGCCTTGCAATGCCTTCTCGGAGGGGATATTGAGCCAATTGGCGGAAGCGCCGGTGGAAATGATAACGCTCTTCGTCAGGACTTCACGGTCAGCCGTTTTAATACGAAACGGACGCTTGGAAAAATCGACTTCGGAGACGTCCTCCCTCACAAGCTCGGTGCCGAAACGTTCGGCTTGTTTGCGGAAAAGGTCCATCATTTCGGGACCCAAGATGCCTTGTGGAAAACCGGGGAAATTCTCGACTTCGGTGGTGAGCATCAGCTGACCGCCAGGCTGACCCCCTTTTACCTGGCCCTCAAATAATAGAGGTTTAAGGTTCGCACGCGCAGCATAGATCGCCGCGGTGAAACCGGCGGGGCCGGAACCGATAATAACAACATCATAAGTAGCGCTCATTTAAAAAACTAAGCGCCGTCGTTCCCAATCGCTTCAACCGGACAGCCTTCCTTGGCTTCCTTGCAAAGCGCCTCTTCTTCGGGGGTCACCGGTTGTTTCTTTACGAAAGAATATCCGCCGCTCTGATTGCGGTCAAAATTGCTGGGTGCCGTCTGCCGGCACAAATCGCAGTCAATACACTGCGTATCTACAAAAAACGCTCCCCCGGCATTGTCCGGGTACTTGTTCGCTTTATCCGCCATATTTCCTCCGAAAGTTTCTTATATATAACAGGTTAGGTTAGGTCTGTCAATTAGGCAGATCGCTCTGTCCCATCAAATACTCGTCGATTGCGCGCGCACAACCGCGCCCCTCGTTGATCGCCCACACGATCAGGCTCTGCCCGCGACGCATGTCACCGGCCGAGAAAATTCCATTCACGTTCGTGATAAATTTTCCATGCTCGGCTTTCACGTTCGTGCGCTCATCCTGCTGAACGCCAAGTCCTTTGAGCGCTGTTTCTTCGGGGCCGAGAAACCCCATCGCCAAAAGCACTAGCTGGGTCGGCAATATCCGTTCGGTGCCCGCAACTTCCTTCGGAACAAAACGGCCTTTATCATCCTTCGCCCATTCGATATTCACGATCTGTACGCCTTTCACAGCGCCGCGGTCATCACCGACGAATTTTTTGGCAGTCACAAGATACTGTCGCGGATCAGCGCCGAATTTTGCGGCCGCCTCTTCCTGGCCGTAATCGAGTTTGTACACTTTTGGCCACTGTGGCCAGGGATTGTCGGCCGCGCGAGAACCCGGAGGCTTGGGAAGAATTTCGAGCTGCGCCAAGCTCTTACAACCATGGCGCATCGAAGTGCCGACGCAATCGGTGCCGGTGTCTCCGCCGCCGATGACGAGAACATCTTTTCCTTTGGCAGAAATACCCGCCACAAAGCGCGTCGGGTCCGTCCCAACGGCGCGATTTGTGGACGGGTCCGCCGCGCCGTTTGGCGGAAATTTGCCGTTCATCTTATTGTCGAGAAGGCTCTTTGTGTTGATGTGTAAAAATTCCATCGCAAAGTGGATCCCCGAAAGAGCACGGCCTTCGATCGGAAGGTCTCGCGGCTTCGTCGCTCCGCCGCAGAGTGCGACCGCGTCGAATTCCTTCATGAGTTTTTCGGAGGGGTAGTCTTTCCCCACTTCGGTATTCGTCACGAATTTCACGCCTTCAGCAACAAGCAGATCCACGCGGCGCTGGACGATCTTTTTATCGAGCTTCATGTTCGGGATGCCATACATCAAAAGACCGCCCACGCGATCGGCGCGCTCGAACACGGTCACCGTGTGACCGGCGCGGTTAGACTGCGCCGCACAGGCCAAGCCCGCAGGTCCGGAACCGATGACCGCCACTTTCTTTCCGGTGCGCACCTTCGGAGGTTGGGCGAGGACCCATCCCTCCGCAAAACCCCTGTCGATAATAGCCGCTTCAATATTCTTGATAGTGACTGGAGGTGAGCTGATGCCAAGCACACAGGAGCCTTCACAAGGCGCGGGGCACACGCGGCCGGTGAACTCGGGAAAATTGTTCGTTTTGTGGAGACGGTCCAACGCCTCACGCCACAAGCCGCGGTAAACCAGGTCGTTCCATTCGGGAATAAGATTGTTGACCGGGCAGCCCTGGGCCATGCCGGCCAAGAGCGTGCCGGTATGACAGAACGGGATGCCGCAATCCATACACCTAGCGCCTTGCTGCTGCAGGTTCGCCTCAGGCATGTGCTCGTGGAACTCATTCCAGTCCCCTGTGCGGATCAAAGGGGAGCGGTCCTTTGGGAGTTCCTGTGAAATTTCTTTGAAACCGGTGGGCTTGCCCATATTAATTCCCCCCCACGCGTGCGAGGTCTTTGGAATTCTCCTCGAACGCTTTCATGACGGCTTCTTCACCGGTAAGACCGGCACTCTTCACGCGTTCCATGGATTCGAGCACGCGCTTGTAGTCCTTGGGCATCACTTTGATGAATTTTGGAAGCATTTCTTCCCATAAGCTAAGAATGTTCTTGGCGAGTTTGGAGTCGGTCCAACGCGCATGCTTTTCGATCATCGTCTTCAATTCCGCGATGTCCGCGGCTTTTTCAAGCTTTTCAAGACCGACCATCTGCTTGTTGCAATGATTGGGGAAGTCGCCCTTCACATCAAGAACATACGCCACGCCGCCAGACATGCCCGCTGCGAAATTACG
>JANNFA010000139.1:0-4057 GCA_031379345.1 Candidatus Omnitrophota bacterium
TATCCCGATTCATTGACTTCGATAGAGGCGATGGAGAGCCGGTGGAGGAAATATTTGCGAGGACAGAGAGAAGCGGCGTCGCGAGAGGCGGAAGCGCCATTGACCCAGATTTTAAAATCATAATGGTTGGGCAAGTTCACCCTAAAGGAGAATACATGGTTAAAAATCAAGGAGGTTTTACGCTGATCGAGCTGATGCTCGTGGTTATCATTATCGGAGCGCTCACGGCGATGGTGATGCCGCGTTTGGCGGGTCGCACCGAACAAGCCAAGATCAGCGCTGCGCAGGCGGACGTGACGGCCAATATCGCGACGGCACTGAAGCTCTACGAGCTCGACAATGGCCGTTATCCGTCAGGTGAAGACGGTGGCCTGCAGGCACTTTACACGAAACCAGGAAATGCAAACAACTGGAACGGGCCTTATCTTGAGAAAAAACCGACGGACCCATGGGGCCATGAATATATGTACAAATCTCCTGGCTCGCACCGTACCTATGACTATGACCTATATTCACTGGGTCATGACGGCATCGAGAGCGAAGACGATGTGAAGAACTGGGATACTTGATGGTTCGACGGGATCACCGCAACGCCGAAGCCGGTTTTTCTCTGATTGAACTCATGCTCACGATGATATTCGTGATGCTCGGTGCGCAGATGATACAGGGCACCATGCTCCGCGCGGCCGATGTGTATGGTCGTTATACGGATACGCTGAAGGTTATCCTATGGTCGCAGGAGCAAGTCGAGATGGCACGCGAAGCACTTTTGAGCGACGAGCTGGAATCGAAAAGCGGTGTCCTCGAGGCGCCAAACAAAGAGTTTGAATGGCGTCAGGATGTCGTGCCGATGGAAGGCCCCAACCTTTACAAAGTCGATCTCTCGTTGTCGTGGACGGAAAGCGGCAAGCCCCTCACGTTTCAAAAATCGGTCTATGTTTATCAAAAAGATCTCCTCTAGAGCCGCTAGGCGAGGTTTTTCACTCATCGAGCTGTTGCTGGTCCTGACGCTTGCGCCTATTATTTTCTTTGCGGTGTATTCCAATTTTATCTCCGGCGTTCGCCTTTGGCAGCGGATGCAGGTCGGCACACCCGAAGAGGACCAGGCCATCTTCCGGATGAAGACGCAACGCGATTTCCAGAATGTCCTGCGATACGCAGCGATACCCTTTGCTGGCGAGAAAGACGGGGTCTCTTTCATGGCCGGAATCGAAGCGGACGACAAATTAGGCGGAAAGCGCGCAATCGGTTGGGTTCATTATTTTTATGATGAATCGGCGGATGCGGTCACCCGCGAGGTAAAGGATTTTAACCAGATCTACAGGGAGTCGGCCGGAAAAGCCACCCAGATGGCGAGGGGCGTGGGCTCCTTCACGGTAGTCTACCTTGTGAAAGAGGCTCTCTCGAGTGATTATGAATGGAAAGAGGAGTTCCGGCCCGAAAAACCGGGCGAGTTGCCCCTAGCCGTCCGTCTTATCTATACAACGCAGAACTCCGCCGAAAGCACCACACAGACCTACTTTATTCCGGCTGGAGGGTCGATAGCATGAGGCGGAATGAGCGGGGTAGCATGCTTGTGATGGCACTTTGGGCGTTGACACTCCTGGTGCTTTTTTCACTTTCTCTGGGTTTTGGTGTCCGACAGAAAGCGGCGCTACTTTCACGCCTTTCGGCGCTTGACGCTGTGTACCCCATCGCTTATTCTGGAGTGGAAGAAGCCAAAAGCCTCGTGAAATCCGATGCGGATTTCGACGTTGATGCGATGAGTGATGCCTGGGCGTCAGGATCGAAGCGCCGCGAACTTGGCAAGGGTGTTTTTTCCCTCCAGACCGACGGTTCCCTGCCGGTTGTGGATGAAGAAAGGAAAGTAAATCTGAACACTACAAGCGCTGAGATTGCCGCGCGTCTTTTTGAACGCGTGGCGGGGCTTAGCAAGGAAGACGCCGATGAGCTGGTTTACAACCTGCTCGACTGGATGGACTCCGATTCCGCTTTTGGGCACCCACAGTACGGTGCTGAAGCCAGCTACTACGAGAATTTGCAGAAGCCCTACACAGCCAAGAACGCCTCCTATGAAGTCCTCGATGAACTCCTGCTTGTTAAAGGAATGACGCCTGAGATTTTCTCAAAAGTTCGCCCGTATGTCACTGTGTATGGCACTGGACGGGTGAATATGAATACGGCTAGCCGCGAAGTGCTGGCCGCACTTGGTTTTTCAGCGGCCGGTGTCGATGTTATTGCCAAATATCGGGCGGGCAAAGACGCCGCCGACGGGACGGCGGACGATCTTTTTTTTACGAACGTAAACTCGATCGCCGGAGACATTCTGGGAACAGGGGAAACCCCTTTGGATGATAGCCAGACAGTCCTTCTTTCAGGCCTAATCGCCGGCGACCGCCTTAGCGTGGTCTCTTCGGCTTTTAGCGTAACCAGCCGAGGAGAGCTTCCAAACGGCGCCGGGCTTGAAGTGGACTGCGTGTTTGACCGAAAGGGCGCCGTGTTGTATCAGCGTACCGGGGAGGTTCGATGGCCGGCTCGGTCCTGAGAAAAAGCCACGACATACTGGGTATCGAGTTAGACGAACACTATCTTAAGATGGTTCATCTGCAGCAACGGGGCATTCGCCGTGAGTTCTCGAATTTACTTATCCATCCAGTGCGAGGTCTTAATGATGATGCCGTGCTTTTGCAAATTCGGCAGGCAATCACTCAATGGAAGCTCGTCAATGCGCGTACGTTTCTTACGGTGCCACTCCCGTTGGTCATTACACGGAATATCGAGATCCCCTCTCAAGAGCCTGATGAGATAAAAGAGATCGTGAATTTACAGGCAAGCCGGCACACTCCCTATGCGCGCGCAGAGATAATTGTCGACATGATGAATCTAGGTGTTGTGCGCGAGCGATATTCAAAGATATTGCTCGTGATCGTGCCGAAGGAGACCGTCAACCGGCAGATCCAATTGATCGATCGTGCGGGGCTTCATATGGAGCGCGTGATTTTTCCGCCCGAGGCCATCGCAATCGCCTCCGCCAAGATGATGGGCCGTGAGGCCGAAGAGGGCGCTTACGGTATTTTGCATATGGACTATGCATTTACCAGTTTCATTGTCGTTGATGGCGGGAAGATCATCTATGTGCGAGGTATCCATATCGGAACCAGCCAACTCGCCGAGGAAGATTCGGGTACGATGGATCATTTTCAGGATGAGCTTGAGAAATCCATGGAGACTTACAGTACGGATGAGGTTGGTGCGGTTCCCAAGACGGTCATGCTTTGCGGTGTTCTTCAGCAAGGCGGTGATTTTGACCAAATATTATCGGAAACGCTGCACATGAAGGTCAAGCGCGTGGCCTATCTTGATTATTTCCACTTGTCCGAAAGCACAAAGACCGCCGCGGTGTCATCAAAGAACGTGTCATTTTTGAATCTAATAGCGCCGATTGCGATGTTTGACCGCCTCCGCGTCGACTTGACGTCGGAAGAGAAAAGATTGAAGCTCCAACTCGAGCGCCGGGCGCATGCGATGCTTAGGACCGGGATACTCACGATGATTCTTTTGAGTCTCATCTTTGTGAACGTGACTGCGAAAATATCGTTCAAGAGAGCTTACCTCAAGCAGATTACCACGCATTACCTGCCCGTCCGCGATGACGCGAAACAGCTTGAGCAGATGCTTGCAAAAACTGAGCTGGTCAAGTCCTACCTTGTGAGCCGTGGTAATTCGCTCAAGGCACTCACAGATCTCTATGACGCAACCCCGTTGGATATCCGTCTTTCAGAGATACGCTATGACGAGTCTACGCAGAAGTTCTCCATCAAAGGCACTTCTTCCGTGATGTCTTCAGTATTTAGCTATGTGAGCGAGCTCGAGAAGACAGACATCTTTAAGAACGTAAAGACGCGAAACGTCACGAGGAGGCAGGAGGCTGGAAGGGACATGGCTGATTTTGAAATCAACTGCCTGCTCGATCCGGGGGGCTCTTCTTCACAATGAGGGCACTCACAAAGTTCTACGCAAAACTATCGAAGGGGGAGCGGCGCATTCTTTTCATCAC
>JANNFA010000271.1:0-11219 GCA_031379345.1 Candidatus Omnitrophota bacterium
CGCATCGTAGCAAGGATATGGCTGAGGCGGAGATGAATGCCCTTCGCGTCCAGGGTTTTTATAGTTTTATCAAGACTAACCGCGATTATTTTCAGGTTTGCGTTGGACAGTACGCCTCGAGGGAGGAGGCACAGAAGGACCGAGTATTTTTTTCCGGCAAATACAGGGATGCGTATCTCCGCCGGCGCTGACCCAACTGTGGGTTGAATCCAGGCGGGTAGGTGTGCTACACTAACTCGCTCAAAAAAGAGGGAGCCACATGTCCATTCATTCCAGTCTGCGCGCGAGCGGGAGCAACAAACACCGCTCGGTATTGAAGCGCTACGAACGTTTACAGGTGTTGCGCGATAAAAACCTTTGGTCCGACGAGAAGTCACCGCTGGGCATCCCCAAGGTCAAGATGCAGCGTCTAAAAGTGAAGAAGGAAAAGGCAGCGGCCCCTGAGGCGGCGGCGGGCGCTGCGGCCCCTGCGGCGACCCCTGCAAAGGGCGCTCCAGCCCCGGCAAAAACCGAGAAAAAGTAAATGATTACGCTCGACGATTTTAAAAAGGTCGAGCTTAGGACGGCAAAAGTGCTTGATGCGCAGGAGATTCCAGGCGCGGATCGGATCTGGAAGCTGTCTGTTGACCTCGGCACCGAAAAAAAAGAGATTGTCGCGGGTGTGAAGGTTTTTTATACACGCGAAGCGCTCATCGGACGGTCTATTGTCGTGGTGAACAACCTCGCTCCCACCGTGATTCGCGGCGTTGAATCCCAGGGTATGCTACTCGCGGCAAAGGACGGCACGGCGCTGTCGATACTCACGGTCGACAAGGACGTTCCTCCGGGCTGCCTCGTCGGTTAATGCGCGTCGTACGCGTCCGGCTTAAAGAGCGCAGCTACCCTATTCTTATCGGTTCCGGGCTCCTTCCGGAGCTTGGAAAACACCTCAAGTCTTCCGGTTTTGCCGGAAAATACCTTATCATTGTCACTCAAAAGAATATCTGGTTTCATCACGGAAAGACTGTTTTAGAGGCTCTTTCACGAGAAGGTTTTGAATCCGTTCTTTTTTTGACTCCCGCCTCAAAAAGTTCGGAAGCGTCCAAAACACAGGCCGTCTGGTCGCGCTTGGTCCGCTTCCTTGCCTCTAAAGACGGGAAGAACCGTCCTCTTGCAGTCTTGGCTCTGGGCGGGGGGGTGATCGGTGATTTGGCGGGTTTTGCCTCCGCTGTCTATCGGCGGGGTATTCCGTATGCGCAAATCCCGACCACACTTACAGCCCAAGTTGATTCGGCTATCGGCGGGAAGACCGGCGTGGACCTTCCGCAGGGCAAGAACTTGCTGGGCACCATCTACCAGCCCTCGCTCGTCCTGTGCGATGTCGCTGCCCTGAATAGTCTTCCGGAGAGAAATTGGAGCGATGGTTTTGCCGAAGTCATTAAATACGGCGTCATTCGCGACCCGATGTTATTTTCCCAGCTGGAGAGAGAGGGTGTGGATGGGATCCGTGCCCATGCGAAGCTCCTGGAAAGCGTCGTCCATCGCTGCGCAAAGATAAAAGCAGATATTGTGGCTCAAGATGAGCTGGACAAGACCGGGATACGCATCGTTCTTAATTTTGGGCACACGGTCGGTCACGCGATCGAGGCGGTTTCACAATATTCTCGTGCCTATACGCACGGAGAAGCGGTGGGAATAGGAATGCTTGTCGCTTGCGATATCGCGCGTGAAATGGGCATACTAAAAGACCCGAGTCTCGCCGAGCGGATTGAAGGTGTGCTGATCAAGTTTCGTCTGCCGGTCTATACAAAAAACATTTCCGGCGAATCGATACTGAAGGCAGTCGGCTATGACAAAAAATCTTTGCAGAAAAAGAACCGGTTTGTTCTTCCTATAAAAATCGGCAAGACCACTATTGTCAGTGACGTGCCGTCGTCGGTGATCGCTGCGGCAGTCGAAAAAAGAAAAGGCTAGCCCTCGACTAGTTTGTCGTGACGAGCAGGGCGATTTTTTCTCCGCCCAGATCCAAAGTGACCGTGTCCGGTGTGATGCTCTCTACCGTTGCGCCCCCCACCTTTTGCCCCTGTTTTAAAACCAGACCATTGATCAGGCAGTAGGATTCCGGCCCCGAGTAGACAACCCCGCTGAGAACGAAGGGGATGCGACCGTTGTTCCGCGGCGCACGTGACGCAAAAGGCATCGGAATGATCGGGGTCTCTTCGACGCTGAACTGCGCAAGAGCATGGGAAGCTCTCATTTCAGGTTTTTCATGGTTTGAAATACGTCCGGCAAAGAAGGGCACGGTAACCGCCAGAAAAATTGCCAGAACGACAAAGGGTCTCCAGCTCCCCGCCGCTTTTTTATGTCCCACCGGGGTGATGCGGGTTTCTTTGTTGATTGGCTGACCCGTCTTCTTTAATGCTTCATGGATGATGCTCATGCGAATGTTCCCTCCAGTTCTAAAATAGACCGTTTGATGATCTCGTCCGTGATAGTGCGTTCTTCCATTACAAAAGCTGTTAGCAGAGCCTTGTTGCAGAGTATATTGATGAGGCGGGGGATGCCCTTGGAGTATTGGTAAACAGCGTCGACGGCCCCCGGCTCAAAAATAGGAGCTGCACCGTTGGCGCCGGCCAAAAGCAGCCGATGTTCGATATACTGACTCACCTCGTCGCGGCTCAATGCTTCGATGTGGTATCGCACCGCGATACGCTGCCTTAATTGCCGCAAGGAGGGTGAGGCCAGCTTTTCCCGAAGCTCAGGCTGGCCGACCAGAACGATCTGGATGAGTTTTTCATTTTCTGATTCTAGGTTTGAAAGCATACGAACCTGTTCAAGTAATTTTGCGCTGAGGTTTTGCGCCTCATCGATGATGAGCACGACATTGTTCCCAAGGGCCAGCTGCTCTATTAGGAATCGATTGAGCTCTGAAAAAAGAGCCCCCTTGCTCTTCTGGAGGGTCTTGATGCCCAAGTCTTCGACGATCGTTTGCATCAGTTGTGATTCAGAAAGGTTTGAGTTGAAGATGAAGGCCGTCTTGGTTTTTTCATCTAGCTGGTTTAGGAGAGCACGGCAGACCGTGGTCTTGCCGGTTCCCACCTCTCCAGTGATCTCGATAAAACCAAGACGTTCCTTGATCCCATAGGTCAGGTGGGCGAGCGCCTCCTGGTGCCGTTTGGACAAAAAGAGAAAGGAAGGGCTACTAGTTATTGAAAAAGGCTTTTGGGCAAGGTCAAAAAAAGTCTGATACATGATTAATGCTTATCTTATCAATGTTTTGGGTTTGACACAAGGGAGGGCATCCTATAGACTAACGCAGATGAGAAAAACATTTCTAATGAAGGCGATACTTCAGGCCCTGGTTCTCGTGATGGCCACGGCATTCCCTTGCTTCGCACAAGACGCTTTCACCAAGCTTGGGCGCGGCGTTGCAAATACATTGACGGGTTGGGTGGAGCTTCCTAAGAATGTGTATGACACGAGCGTTGAAGACAATGCATTTGCTGGGATGACGTTAGGGCTCGCCAAGGGCGCGGGCATGACCCTTGTTCGGATGGGCTCCGGGATATTCGAGCTCGTGACGTTTCCTTTCCCTCTCCCGGAGGAATACAAGCCCATCCTGGAGCCCGAATACGTTTTTTAAAAAATACCCAGGCGCGATTTTATGATCCCGGATAGGTATCCGGGTTTTTTTTTAATCAAGAGTCGGTCAAGTTTAACCAGGATTAACTTACTTATTATTTACTTGACAGTAACGGACTATTTTGTTTGAATAGATTTCCTTTTTAGGAGATGACCATGCCTAAGCAGTTGTTGCAGGAAAGCGAAGCAGAAGACAAGGCCCTAACCACGGAAGACGCTTGCCAATTTTTAAGCATCAGCCGGCAGACGCTCTATAAGCTCGTGAAGTCAAAAAAGATTCCTGGTCGCAAGGTGGGCGACAATTACCGCTTTCTTAAAAGCGACCTAATCCGTTATTTTAAAAACGACTGATATGACAACCCTTAATCGCCCTGAACCCAGTCCTTCCGAGCGCCGACGTTTTATGCGTTTTAGCGCTCCTCTGGACCTTGAGTTTAAGACGCTGACTCTGAATCCGATATTTGGAAAGACCCTGGCTAAGGATTTGAGCCGAGAGGGAATGCGAGTGGGATTGAAACAAAGCATCCCATCTGGCACGCCGATCGAGGTTTGCATGAATGTGCCGGGAGATAATCTGCCGGTTTTTGCGGCAGGGAGAGTGGCGTGGGCAGACGGGCTGGAAGCTGGAATCCGTCTAACGAAGATAAGCCAGCACGACCGCACACGTGTCTTGGAGTATGTGTACCGCGAATGGTTAAAGTCTAGCAAGAAAGTAGCCGAAGTTCAGTCCAGCTGACCTTCGCTCGACGACCCCTTTAAATAGTCTTGATTTTCGCGCCCGAATCCTTAAGATAGTGCGAACAAAACGGAGAATCTGATGGCAGAAGAGACAAAGGCCGCGCCGGTAGCGGAAGCACCGGTAAAGCTCAAAAAAAAGAAGACAAGGCCCACGAACTGCGCGCAATCCAATAAACGCATTCGTCGTAAGGACTGGTATTTCCGTGACGGAAAATATTTCGCCAACAAACAGTGCTTTAAGCTTTTTGCTGTGCAAGAAGCGGAAAAAGCCCAGAAAGCCGCGGAGGCCGTCAAACTCGCCGCAGCCGCAGCCGTCGTCGAGACCAAGCCGGCTGGGGAATGAAGACCCCAAAACCCATCCTCGAGAGGCGGCGCTCGGTACGTCTTCATGAAGCGCTGCCTTTCAAGATAGGTCATGGGGATTACGAGGCGACGGCACAAACGGTCAATGTCAGTGCGCATGGCGCGTTATGTCTCGTGGATAAAAGCATTCCTCTGATGACGCAACTGGCCGTGGCGCTCACACTTCCGGTCAAAGGCTCTAAGCGAGGGAAGACACTTCACATCAAGGGTGTTGTCGTCCGCCGCGAAAAGGACCCTTCCCTCGAACGCTACTTTCTCGGAATCTACTTTTCTTCGATCAAATCCCAGGACCAAGAAACCCTCCGCCGCTTCATTGAGGGCCGGGTCACACCTAGCTCAGGCTGATGGACGCGCCCCTTAATCCGGACGCCGGCGGCCGCTCCCAAAAAATAGACAAGGTTGTCTTGCTGGCGCGTTGCCCGCTTTTTTCCGGGCTGAGCCAGTGGGAGCTCCGGTCGATCAGCCAGTTGATGCGTCTCGTCGAGTTCAAGAAAGACGAGGTCGTTTACAAAGAGGGCGGTGAGGGCGAAGGTTTTTATGTGGTTGTTTCAGGCCGTTTCGAAGCCTACCTGGAGCCCGCCGGTAAAAAACGTGTGCTCGCCTATCTGCGCCGTGGTGATTATTTCGGCGAAATGTCCCTTTTGACCGACCAGCCTCACTCCGCTTCGATTCGCGCTCTCTCAGACTCGATGGTGCTCGAGATCAAAAAGGAGGGTTTTAAAAAATCGATCGAGCGCAATGCCACTATTTCCCTGGAGCTTTCAAGGCGATTGAGCGCCCGACTCAAAGTCACCGAATCACGCTCCTTATTTAAAAGCGATATTCTGTCCATCTACAGCGCATTGTCCAAGTCGCAGCGCGAGCTTTTTTCTGTGAACCTGGCCTCCTGCCTGATGACAGAGACGCACCAGCGCACCGTTCTTCTGGATCTCTCAACGATGGAATCGGAAGCCCCAAACATATGCGAAGGCGCCAACAGAA
Organism: Candidatus Omnitrophota bacterium; assembly: GCA_031379345.1. Classification (GTDB taxonomy): domain Bacteria; phylum Omnitrophota; class Gorgyraeia; order 2-02-FULL-51-18; family 2-02-FULL-51-18; genus JAHFFM01. The sequence goes on from JANNFA010000271.1 coordinate 5,704, forward strand.
TTCCCTTAAAAGATTTGCAGGGGATAGAATCCTGGGGCGCGGACGATCTTAAGAAGAGGTTGTCGCGTCATCGTGGTGGTTTTGATTGTCTTTGTGTGGGCTACGAGAGCGGAGAAGCGGCGCCGGGCTCCGAAGCGCTCATCCCTCTTTTAAACCATCTTTCAATTGATTATCGTTTTATACTTGTGGATCTGAGCCCTGAGCTTGATGATTTAGATATGAAAGCCGTTTCGCAATCGGACTCTCTCTTTGTCGTCACGGACAGCCATTTAAACAGTCTTACGGAAGCCAAAGAGGCGGTTCGCGAGATGGAGCGCACCCTCTCTTTTCCGGAAGACAAGATTTCTGTCGTGGTGCAGGAGGTCGTCTTTGGCGCTCATTCGACCGGAGCCCTCCGGCGGGAGATGTTCGGCAAGAAACGCTGTTTTTCGCTTCCGCTCCCGCCTTCAGGGCATGACGCGGAGACAGCCTGGCCCCTTGTCACAGAGATGCCCGACACCGAGTACTCACGAATGGTGAGGCACATCGCTCGCTATCTTTCCGGAAATCTCGTAGGACTGGCTCTGGGCAGCGGAGCGGCACTGGGGCTCGCGCATATCGGTGTTCTCAAAGTGCTTGAGCGCGAAAAGATCCCCATCGATATCATCTCAGGCTCCAGCATCGGCGCTCTTCTGGGGTCTTTGTATGCGGTTGGATTAAATGCGGCGGAGGTCGAAAAGGCTGCTACCGGAATCAACATAGGCCTGCTTCTGGGACGCCTCATCGATCTCTGTCTATTTCCGATTCGCGGACTGATGCACGGCAAGCAGGTGATGCGCCACTTTCGCAAGCACCTGGGAAACAAAACATTCGAACAATGCCGAATCCCGCTCAAGATCACATGCGCGGATCTGACAACCCGGCAGGGGCTTGTGATAGATTCCGGTTCCGTGGCGGACGCCGTGCGCACTTCGATAGCCATTCCCGCCATCCTAAAACCGATCCTACGAGGCCCTCACGTTATCGTCGATGGGGGCATCCTCAACCCACTGCCTATCCGCGCTCTGCATCAGGCCGGCGCTAATAAAGTCATCGCCGTGAACGTTTTCCCTTCGACCAAGGACATGCAGGAGCGCCTGCTGATCCGTCAGGAAATAGCAGAAAAAGAGCAGGCAGAGGCGCGTGAAAAAGGTTTTGTTGCTCAGGGGCTATACTGGATGCGCGTCTCACTGCGCCACATCTTCTTCCCGAACCTGTTTGATATTTTAATGAATACAATTCAGGCGATGGAAGCAGAGATCGCGGATGTCGAAGGAGAGGCGGCGGACGTTCTTGTGCGGCCGGTCCTGCCGAATGCAAGCTGGGTGGATTTTTACAAACCGGAACAGTTCATTCGGCGTGGAGAAGAAGAGGCGATGAAGCTTCTTCCAAAGATAAAAGCGCTCGTCTCGCAGCAGAATGTCTAGCTCGTGATCCCGCAGAACCTCGCAGAACTTTTTTACAATACCGCTTCCCGCCACGCCGATAAAAAAGCGCTCTATTTTAAAGAGGGCGGCCGCTATCGTGCCCTGACGTGGAAGGAGGCTTCCGCCCGCGTTGATTCTGTGGCGGCGTTTCTATTTTCCCAGGGAGTGCGCGCCGGGGACCGCGTCGCTCTTATTTCCGAGAATCGTCCCGAATGGCTCGTGACGGATTTTGCGGCGCTTTCTCTGGGTGCGGTTACCGTACCGATCTATACCTCGCTCACTGCCAGCGAGATGCAGTACATCCTGGCCGATTCGGGCTGTCGTTGGGCCGCCGTCTCCAGCACGGCGCTTTTTCAAAAAGTGGCTGTCGCTCAAAAAAATCTCCCCGCCCTGGAAGGTCTGCTTGTGTTCGACGGCGCTGTTCTTGCAAGCCGTTCGGAGGTGACGGTGCCGATGCACGCTTTTCAAGAGATCATCAAGACAAGTTCTGCGGGGACTTCCGTGGCATTCAAAACGATCGGACATGAGGAGCTGGCAAGCATCATCTACACCTCCGGCACTACCGGAGCCCCGAAGGGCGTGATGCTGACGCATGGTAATTTTATCCAGAACTCCCTGATGGCCGAAGAAGCGTTCAGGATGGACGAATCGGAAGTGTTGGTATCTTTTCTTCCGCTTTGCCATGTTTTTGAACGTACTTGCGGACACTATCTGATGACGCTCATCGGCGCTACCATCGCCTACGCAGAAAATATGGATACCGTGTCACGGGACATCCTTGAAATACGACCCACTTTTCTTTTGGGTGTGCCGCGGTTTTATGAGAAGGTGCAAGCGCGGGTGCTTGAAGCCGTAAAAAAAGCAGGCCCCCTAAAAAAAGGAGTTTTCGCCTGGGCGAGGGAACTTGGCCGAAAGAAACGGCTAGGTGAAAATATCGGCCTGCTGAATACCCTTCTTTGTCCGCTAGCGGACAGGCTTGTTTACAAAAAATTTAGGAATGGTTTGGGCGGACGTCTTCGTTTCGGAGTTTCAGGCGGAGCGCCTTTGGCTAAAGAGATCGCGGAGTTTTTTTACGACCTGGGTATCGTGATCTATGAAGGATACGGGTTGACCGAGACCGCTCCTGTGATCACCGCCAATCATGAAGGGAAGCGGCGGTTTGGTTCGGTGGGCGTTCCATTTCCAGGAGTCGAGGTCCGCATTGCTCAGGACGGGGAGATCCTGACTCGCAGCGCTTGTGTGATGAAGGGGTATTTTAATCGGCCCGCGGAGACCGCCGACGCGCTTCAAGGCGGCTGGTTCCATACAGGCGACCTCGGCCGCTTTGATGCAGACGGATTTTTATTCATCACGGGCCGGAAAAAGGAATTGATTGTCACTTCGGGCGGCAAGAAGGTATCGCCGCAGCCGATCGAGGAGCGCTTCGAGCAGGATCCCTACATTCTTCGCTGTGTGCTTTTTGGTGAAGGAAAGAAATTTCTGACGGCTCTTCTTGTTCCGCGCAAAGAGGCGCTCGAAGCCTACGCAGTGACGGAAAAACTCGCGCATGACGATTACCCCGGGCTACTGAAACTTAAGAAGATCTGCGACTTTATAGATCTGCGCGTGCAAGCCGCCCAAAAGGACCTGGCTTCCTATGAGCGAGTAAAGTACTTCGCATTGCTTGAGCATGATTTTACCCAAGCTTCCGGGGAGCTCACGCCGACCCTCAAAGTGAAGCGTGACGTCGTGCTGACGCGCTACAAAGACCGGCTTTTGCCGTTTTATGTGGAGTGAGCACCGCTTCCTATCTTTCGACGGCACGGCGATGTTCTTTCGCCGGATCGAAGCCGTAAACCCTCGCGCCATTGTCCAGATCGTGCATGGGATGGGGGAGCATAGCGGACGCTATGTTGAGCTGGCCGAATATCTGGCAAGCCGTGGATTTACCTGCTACCTGCCCGACCTCCGCGGTTTTGGAAAAAGCGGCGGTAAGCGCGGATGTGTCCGTCGCTTCGAGGATTATTTTTTGGATTTAAATAGCGTACGCCGCGCAATTTCTTCCCGCGAAGGCTCGCTTGGAACCTTCTTTCTGGGACATAGTTACGGGGGTCTTATCGTGGCCAACTACATGGCTGCTCATCCTGCGCCGCCTGCTTTAGGAATGGTGTTGAGTTCTCCGAATTTTGGGATCGCTATTCACGTACCCGCTTGGAGGCATTTTCTTGGTGTCGCCGGAAGCGCGCTCTTTCCTGATTTTACGCAGCCCAATCGGGTCGATCACAAAACCTTGACTCATGATCTGGGGCACCTTAAAAAGCATGAGAATGACCCGTTGATCCATGACCGGATCAGTGCCCGTCTTTACACGGAGCTGGTGTCGCGTATTCAGTCTTCGGAAAAGACAGCATCCGGTATTTCTATCCCCACCCTGATCCTTCAGGCGGGGGAAGATTATGTCGTCTCGCGGGAGGCCACAGAGCGCTTCTACAAGGCGCTTAACTCCGGAGATAAAACCATCGAGTTTTTTGAAGGGCTATACCATGAAATTTTGAACGAGACTTCCCGCCAAGTGATTTTTAGCCAAATCAGCGATTGGCTCTCCCAAAGAGCCTGATTTACCCGGTTTCATCTTATTTAAGCTTATTTAATCAATTAATAACAACCCCCAGTATGGAATGTATACTATAGGCATGGAAAGGGGGAGTGACCTATCGGATCTAATTTTCAAAGCAGTGCTCCTTGAAGGGGGTGATTTGTATGAAACACGATCTCTTGAGCGGACTTCTTTATGGCATAGTGCTGGGGCTGTTTTTTGCTCCTCAACTAGGCGGACATCTCGCGCTGATCGTCATCTTGGCCATACTTTTTGGGGCCAAAATGATTAGCCTGAAATAAGGTCCATAAACAAATAGAAAGAAACGCCACTCTCGCGTCCTGCGGGGGTGGCGTCTTTTTTATATTGTGATATAATGTCACCCATGTTCCCTGAATTCAGACCTTCAAAAATTACGTTTTTGGGCATGGCTCTCGGCGTTTTGGCCGTCGGCGTGCTGCGGGCCGCACTTCACTTCTAAAGCATGAAAAGAGCGCGTTCGTTCCTGAGCGCGTGTTTATTTTTATGCGGCGTCCTTTCTTTTTGCTCTCTCCCATGGATACAGCGCATTCAGCTCGAGACCTTTCTGCGTGCGGAACCTTTTTATCGATGTCCCGTCGTGGTCTACTCCGACCGCGCTCTAATACGTAATGACTCTTTTGGCAAGGGTCGTTTTGGCGCTAGTCGTGGCAGCCGGGGTCAGCGGTCGCACCAAGGCGTGGACCTTCTTTCCGGCGTGGGCAACCCTATCATGGCCGCCAAAAGCGGGCGGGTTCGTTTTGCGGGGATCGATAAAGGTTACGGCTGGTATGTCGAACTGCTTCACTTCGATGGGCGAATTTCTCGCTATGCCCACCTGAGTCGGCTTTTTACCTCAACAGGAGACTGGGTTTTGTCGGGTCAAAAAATCGGGACTTGCGGGAAATCAGGCAATGCGGATGATCCGCGAATTCAGCCCCACCTTCACTTTGAAATACGCGAAAAAGACAAGTCAAGCGACCCTCTGAAACAGCTAGACCCCGGTTTAAAAATTATTTAGTATATAATCTATTGTAAATAAACAAGTTATGGCGATACCATTGTATCCTGCCTTTTTTTAATGTAAACTTCTTTTAGTGATTTAAGAAGTGCCAATAAAGGCAAATCTTCGGAAACGAAGGGGCGCAAAGCTTCGGGCCTAAATCCTTAACGGGACAGGGCAGCCGGGCCGCTGGCGGAAAAAATGAAGAATAATGGTTTTAAAATTGAAATTTATGCGATTGCTCTCGCTGTCTGCCTAGTCACCCCAGCCTGGGCGGCGGAGGGGCTGCAGGAGTATCGTTTCCAAGATGGTGTGCAGATCAAGGTCCACTACAACAATCCGGACAGCGAAGAATTCGCCTCCAGCGTTCTGGATGCTGCCGTATCCGCGTATCAGACGCTCACCGATTTTCAGGGCTTCAACACGCCCGGCTACTCATTTTCATCGCCCGACACTCTCTATGCCTATGATCCAG
>JANNFA010000009.1:0-1892 GCA_031379345.1 Candidatus Omnitrophota bacterium
AATCAATGGCCACTACAGTTTTTTTTGGGGTCCATACCCTCGGGCCGGATCCCTACACCCAGTGTACTTGACTTTTTTAGCGACTTTATCGTTGCTTGGCATAATATTTTTGGCGCAAAAAGTTCGAGAACAAAGTTCAAAGGAACGGCACAACCAGATTAAGTATGTTTTAATAGCGCTGTTTTTTTATATACCAGCTTCTCTTGATTTTGCTGTGAATTATGGAGCTGAGATTTACCCATTTGGGTCGATATTCATTGCTATGTCATTATTCACAATAGCCTTTGCAATAGTCCGCCACCAACTTATGAATATAGAAGTTATAATTCGGCGAACTGCAGTTTTTACGGGACTCTTCGCCTTTGTGTATGGGGCATTTACTGTTATAACGGTTCTTGGCCAAGACTTATTTAAAAATGTCTTAGGGTGGAACCAGTGGATATCAATGGTTCCGACCGTAATTATAATTACTTTTGCATTACGCCCGCTTGAGAATTATTTGACTGAGATTACGGAGAAGTTTTTATTCCAAAAAAAGTACGACTACAAAGATCTTTTGAGAACGTTCACAAATGAAGTACTAACAGTTTTGGATTTGCAGAAACTGACAGAACAGACCGTTCTGGGCCTAAATAAAATCATTAAGTTAGAATCTGCCTCCATTCTTCTGTTGGATAAAGATACAAAAACATACAAGCTTGCCGCGGGACTGGGGATCAAGGACAAGGCACAGGTATTCGCGGAGAACGATGCGATAGCCTCTTATTTAATACAGACGCATGAACCGCTGCTTAGAGACAAGTCCACGGATGAGATGCAAGGCCACAGTAATTTAAGGGATGATTTCAAAAAATTGAATGCGCGTCTATGTCTACCCATTGCGCATCATGATGAGTTAACAGGCATCCTTTCTCTGGGCATGAAGAAATCGGGCGAAGAGTTCACACCGGAAGACGTAGACATCCTATCTACGCTGGCCAAGACGCTTGCGATTGCCATCGCAAACGCGCAGCTCTTCGAAGAACTTTCTAAAACCCAAGCCGAAGCCGCACAACGGGAAAAGATGGCCGTTATCGGGACGCTTGCGGCGGGCATCAATCATGAAATCTGTAACCCGCTGGGTATTGTGCGTGGCCAGTGTGAGATGTTCTTGCTGAATTTGCGCGACGGACTTTATTCTCAAAAATCCAAGGAAGATATGACGAATATCGCCTCGGATATCATGCATAAGGTCATTAAGGAGACCGACAGGGCCACGGCCATCACCAAGAAGCTATCTGGTTTTGCGAAGCCGTCCAAGAAGGCCGACAGCGAAGAAGTGTTTGTCGAGAAAGAAGCGGATGAGGTGATGGCGCTTATCGGCCACGATCTACGTCTCAACAATATCGAATTTAAGAAGGATTTCATTCCGAGCTTTCCTCCGATCTATGCCGATAGACGGCAGATACAAGAGGTTCTTTTCAACATCATCCGCAATGCGGCTCAGGCGATGGAGAAGGATAAAAAGGATGGGTGGATAGCTCTTTCCGGAAATACGCAGAACGGCGCGGCTGTTCTAAAAATATCAGACAACGGCAGTGGCATCCCAGCCGACAAGATAGAACAGATATTCAACCCTTTCTTCACAACCAAGGAACCAGGCAAGGGGACCGGTCTGGGTCTTTTTATCGTCAAGCAGGTCATTGAGCGCAATAAGGGCACCATCCACGTTGAGAGCGAAGAGGGTGTGGGCACGACTTTTGTCCTTACCTTTCCGATAGCCGAACCGGCAAAGATTTTGGCCGCCTGAGATGTCAAAAATTTTGACGATCGATGATGAGGTGGAGTTCACAAGCCTCATCCAAGGATATTTTGGGGCGCGCGGTTACGACGTGATTGTGGCCAATGCGGGC
>JANNFA010000011.1:0-2382 GCA_031379345.1 Candidatus Omnitrophota bacterium
GCATTCAGTCCATCCGCATCCAAAACAATTGGAACAGCCACTGCTTGCACAAGCGTGCGCACCCATTTCGATGTTTTTACTTCTCGGCCAAGACCGGGCCCCAGCGCGACAACGTTGATACCCCTATCGCGGATAAGTTTCTGAATTTTTGAGACCGGCGACCCTTTAAAAAAAACCGGCATGATTTCAGGCGGGAACTTCTTGAGAATCGCTGTGCGGACCGAATCGGGGGCTGCCAACGTGACCAACCCCGCCCCGGCGCTCAGTGCGGCTCGGGCGGTCAGAAGGGCTGCCCCGGGATAATCCTCGGAGCCTGCCACCACTAAAACATGCCCGTAATGCCTCTTATCTGTGTTCTTCTTTCTAGGTAAAAGGGGGAAACGCTTCACTTCTTAAAAATAAGCATCGCGGAAGCCACCGCATAGTGGTCCGAATGCGAAAGGCTCACGACCGCGCCGGCAATGCCCCTTTTTTTTCGGGTCTTTTCCGCATCGCCATGCCAATGGACCGCCGGTTTCCCGTTGGCATCATTCAAGATCTCGATATTTTTCCAGCCCACAAATTCCTTTTCCACTTCCCCCAGCGCCTTGAAGATGGCTTCCTTGGCGGCAAAGCGGGCGGCCAAGTGCTGGTAGGGAAAACGCTTGCTCATGGAGTATGAGATCTCACGCGAAGTGTAGACCTTTGCCAGAAATGCCTTTCCCCATTTTTTAGATGTTTTTTCAAGACGCTTGATCTCGACGATGTCGATCCCGATGGCCGTCATACGATGAGTCGTTTCATTTCTCGCGTGGCGCTGTCCAGACCGCTCCAGATAGAGCGTGCGATGATAGAGTATCCGATATTCAGCTCTACAAGGCCGGGAATCCGTTTCAGCGCGCCCACGTTTTCATAATCCAACCCGTGTCCCGCGTGCGCGACTATCGGTATCTCCGCCGCATGGCGGACCGCCTTTTGAAGACGCGTCCATTCACGGAGCCGGGCAGCCCCCTTTTTTGCATTGGCGTAGTCGCCGGTATGGAACTCTACCGCGTCCGCGCCATATTTTTTTGCCAGCTCGATCTGACGAACCTCGGGATCGATAAAAAGACTCACCTCGATCCCGCGGCTTTTCAGCGCATCGATCGCGCGTCGTGCGGTGGCTTTATTTTTTATAAGGTCCAAACCACCTTCGGTCGTACGCTCTGCCCTCTTCTCAGGAACGAGGGTCGCTTGATGGGGTTTGAGTCGCAAAGCGACCTTGACGACGCCTGGAACGGCGCTCATTTCCATATTGAGCCGGATACGGAGGGCTTCCTTCGCCCGAAAAAGATCATTGTCACGCACATGACGGCGGTCTTCCCGCAGATGCATCACAATGGAATGCGCTCCAGCTTTCTGGCAAATGAGCGCAGCGCGCACGGGGTCGGGCTCAAAACCCCCCCTCGCATTTCGCAGCGTCGCAACATGGTCGACGTTGACTCCTAAAAGCATTAGGGGTGAGCCTGTCGAACCATCAGGCGGCCGGCGGTTCGGTTGGGGTATCAACGGCGACAGCGGGCACCGAAGGAATCGCTTCGATCGGCACGGTCACATCCACGGTCATCGGCTCCCCGACCACGTGGATGCCGGCAACGCTTTCGAGAGGCACGTGCTTGGTGACGGTCTTTGTGTATTCACTCACGTCGACCATCGATGTTTCTGCGCCCTGTTCGTCCCCGAACAAAGCCTCTGGGCCGATGACCGTGATCATTTGGGGTGAGACAACGATCTGGTCTTCCAACGCGCGGTAGCCAGCAGGCATCGCGGGGTCGAGACGGACTTTCACACGAACCGTTTTCGCCGTGAGTTTGATTAATTTGTAGGAAGGGTCCGCCGCGTTCTGCTCCTCAACGTTTCGGATCTCATTATGGATGTAAAAATACGTGAGGACCGCCACGACCAGTGCGGCCAATTTAAGAAAAAAAGATCCTTTTAGCAGATTCATGCCTGGGACTCCTTACGAAAAAGACCCTTGCGTGCTTTGGGCGATTTTTTGGGTGCGGGGACCTCAAATAACAGCTCTTTAAGTTTTTCCTCGTCTAAGTCTTGAGTGACCCTTCCTTCTACCATGAGCGAAATAACCCCTGTCTCCTCTGAGACGACGATCACAATGGCGTCCGATTCTTCACTCAGGCCGAGCCCTGCACGATGACGTGTCCCAAACACCTTAGAAAGTTTCGTGCTTTGCGAGAGAGGAAAAAGACATCCGACCGCGACGACACGGTTGCCCTGGATGATGACACCCCCGTCATGAAAAGGAGTGTTCGGCATAAAAATAGTCATCAGAAGTTCAGAGGTGAGCACGCCGTCGAGCGGGATGCCGCTCTCGATATAAGGCTTGAGACTCATCTCGCGCTCGAG
>JANNFA010000013.1:0-25856 GCA_031379345.1 Candidatus Omnitrophota bacterium
CAAAAGAACAGGTATAAGCGTCAAATGCCTTCTAAAATTGATTTTTATCATATAGATTCTGCCTCCAAGAATACTGATTTGGAAAGTTTTTCAAAAAAACCTTCATAAATCTTAGGATCGTCGATCGTTTCAAGCCTAGAAACTTGTCCAGCAACATTCGTTACCACTCTCTGGAATGTGGCGCGAACCAACATTTTTGATGTATCAGCACTGGGCATAGTTACGACCGAACCTCTTATTTCCTGAACTTTGTCCTGCTGCTGCGTGTTGTTAGAATAAGATCCGGATAATGCTGACAGAATATCCGCCGTCACAGCCAGAGCAGTCATGCCTGCGTTGGTTGCATCCGCAGTTTTTGATGCTGAAATCACACCAACCTTAGATTCGCTATCCCTAATAGTAAAACCTAGATCCTGCAGCACCCCAACTGAGGCCGACAAAATTTCATTTTCATTTTTTGCATCAAATTTTCTTGTTTGAAGCTGTCTTTGCTTCAAACTTTGGGGACCCGCCCTTAGAGCGTCTTTAGGAACGGTGGCGCATCCAGCAACTGATGCAAGCAAGAAAATTAACAGAAGGCCTGTGGCGCTCTTTCTTGCGTTATCTAGGGTAAGCATTAGAATGAGGTGTTATGGTATGCGAAATCGCGCACCTTACCATCTTTGTCAAATTTAATTACAACCGTTAGCGTTCTTTGATTTGTTGAGGCAGCGCCCGAGCTTCCCACCGTTAAAAACTTGAGCCCGGCATCGCTTTGTGAATACACCACGTCTGTGGCCATCTTGTCGTAAATCCAGACCTCGCGGCGTTCCTCGTCAGTCGAGACCACATTGGGCGCCCCTAGGACCTGGGCCACTTCTGCCGATGGCATGCCAATAACGATCTTTCGCTGGACCGTCCCAACAGTCAGTCTGTCGCCCTTATCATCCTGAACCTGCTGTCGCTGATAACTGGCCGAAGCACACCCGGGCAGCAACACAACCACCAGCAATAATAAAAAGTATTTTATTTTCATTTAGACACCCTCTGCTGTTCGGACGGATAAAATTAAGTCAGGTAGGAATGTTTTTCTCAGACAAATCATTGACGGTATTTTAGCTTATTTTGAGTTTATTGCCTATATATTTCCTTTTTTATGACTTTTGCATACCGCTGACAAATGGAACTGATTTTTATTCAGCGACCATCGGTTATATTACCTAGAGGGATTTGCATCCTAGATGGGCTTACAAAAGCAATCTTCGGGTTATGAGAGGCTGTGCCGTTCTATCCAATTTTCCCGCTTGCTCTTTATTGTATTGCGTTAACTTCACTTGCGGCAATTCATCATTTCTACTGATTTATCAATTAATCTGTTGTTTCGGCGTGTTCTATTAGACGGGGATTAGATAGACGCCCGACCACGACAAAATACGTTGGAGTGCCTAGCTTTGCGAACAGTCTGATTTTTGCAAAAATTAGATCAGGCTTTTTAACCCCAAGGTGCAGTTCGTGAAGCGCAGGTATTGTTGCTTCATCTTTTTCTCTGCTCCCAATAAATTCCGCTCTATTTCCCAAATCTCTTTCGAGAATGAAGCTCGTCAAGAAAGGTTCAAAATTATCACGCCCTAGCACACCGCTGGCGTATGAATGACCAATTTTAGCAATCATAAGGCAAAATTCTTCAGTATGAACTTTTGCTTCGGGCTCTACTGCGTAGACCCTAAGTTTAGAAATGAGCATATCTAGATGTTTCTTAAATGCCTCCTGACTAGGCGAAGCCCCTCTAATCCACAATCTCTTTGTTTTTGCCCCTCTACTATCATTGGGCGTTACTTTACCTGACAACAAGTCAGGCATTTCAAAATATGGAAATAAAACCAGAAATGGATAGTCAGCCCTGTCTATATCGATATAGCTCCAATCATCCTTTGAGGTCAGCTTAACCTTTAAAGACATTTTTTCTGGACGGCTCTTTTTTCTATAACTAGGCATATCATGGAGCATTCGCAGAGGACCAAGCATTGTCCTTAGGCATATTCCCTCAAAGGCGCTTGTAACTGTGGAACAGGCTTTGCAACTAGCTTTAGGGACTATCTGTCGTCCTCCTAGTCCAAAAGGAATGACATGCTCATCGTTAAGACCTTCGACGCTGCCGCAGTATATGCACTTGTCTGCCTTGGCGTATTTCTTGGGTGGCTCGTGAGGAAAAAAAGATTCAACATTCATAGAGATCATATTTGGCTATATCGAGTTGCATACGCATAAAACCATTTCTATCCGTTTTTACGTTGGTCATTCCGATAAAGATCCCAGTATGGCTTTCCCCAATCAGGTCCATAAACTTCGCGGACTGCTGCTAAATGTTTTTTTGAGACAGATTTCAATAGCTCTTCCAGATAAGCTAAAAAAGCCTCGCGGTTACTGTGGGAAAAAAGTTTTGCCCCATAATTCAATTTGGTTTTGAGTGGATTCTCATTAAACAAATTTCTACATTCATCATCAACAAACATGGCGTCACAGTAAGGCATGATTGAAGAGATAATTCCTATATCGTTTGAAAACCCTTGGGTTAATGGTTTCTTTCGCCCGGCTGCAAATTGTCTGGCTGTTGCCGCGAACATCATGGAGGAGATTTTATGTATAGGGACATTCTCAAATTGAGAGGATCTAAAAAACTCTCCAAGTTTTATGTTGTTCTCCCTATGGTCCTTATATCCGCTATCTTCGAGGCGGTTTTTCATTGATTGGATTGTTACAACAATAGGCGGTGGCAGTAACACATCTATGCTATAAGGAATTTTTCCATAAGATGCCAGCACGCCATTTGTGAGATATTCGGAATAAACTCGAATAAACGACGGCGCTACTCCTTTTTGTTCCTCCCCATACCAATCCTTAAAGTGTTTCCCTTTTTCGCTTTTCCAGCGCTCTACAATAGCTGAAAGGTTTTCTGAAGATTTAGATCGGGTAGCCCTTAACTCGTCTATAAAGGAAGTGTCTCGTGGAAATTCAACGCCAATTATAAATCTATCCTGCCAAGCGTTAATCTTTCCATGGACTACGTCATGGACATTTAAACCAATGTCTTTTCTTTTGCCCAGCCAAACCAAAAGAGCAGGTATTGTCTGAAATCTTCTTATGGTTTCAAAATCATAGAAGGTTACCCCATGAGACAACAACTCATACATACGTTGAAGCGGCTTATAAAACTTGGACGCCAATGATTCGTGTTTATGGTATTGGGAATCTGGACATGTAACCTGTTGGAGCTGAACCAATGTGTAAATTTTTTCAAACAATTTAAGCCAAAAAGGGTCAATTTTATGATGTATTTTCGGCTTAGCTGACGGATTTAACGCAAGCATCATATTGCTAATAGCCATTTGGTCGAGATAGATAATTTTCTTTTTCAATTTAGGCAATGGATACGACACGGATCTTTCTGTGCCTTTGGGGTAAAAGCATTCTGCGCACCGCCTTGAATATGACTCACTCGCAATAATCAGCACACCAAATGACTGTTTGTGGCATTTAGGGCACTCTATATATGGTCCATTGATGAAGATGCTCGGAGAAAACTTTAAATATTTTTCTTCAGCCATTGGTTTCGGGACCTTTAAATTTTTGAAACCACTCTAATAGGTCTTGATGGCTTATGTTTCTAGGGACGGGGTTATTATCAATAAATTTTGCGTCTAAATACTGATTTATCCAGGCTTCGCCAGTCCTTCGGGGATGATTCGCAATCCATGAATCATAAAAATCATTGCATACCTCGTAATGGTGGGTGTGCATAAAGGCATTCCAAGTGCTATGAACTTCATCCTCTGACTGTGGCGTGATAAAAGCCGTCTGCTCCATCACCCTTTGATTTTTATCCCCCCACGCGTTTTGCATAGCCTCTATTGCTTCACGATCTGTCTTAGGACAGCTATAACCGAAAATTGTAATCATAAATGCATTTTCTAGTCCCCATTTAAGCCCGCGCCACTCATTTTGGATAAACTTATTTTGAGCGTAATCTTTTACCTTGATAGGGTAAAGAAGAGGCATTGGAGCAAAGGGCTTGTCGCATTTGCTACATTTTCTCGACACCAATCCAGCTGTTGCGTCTTTTTCGCAATAACCAACCATGACATTTCCATGCAGAAAGGCAAGTCTTGGCAAACTCAATTCCGATTTCTGGCTCCTTAAATACGCCTGCATTAATAAAGGGTCCCAGTTAAAAGTAGCTATAACGTCCTGCCTTCGTAAGGACAGGATTAAATGATCATATACAGTAGGTTTATCTGGCAGAATAATCTGACCAAAGTATTGCTCAACGACCTCTTGTATCACACGAACTTTTGAAGCCTCTTTTTTCTCATAAAGTTCACTAAAAATCTCTTCAAAATTTTGGTTGGGATTGAGCCCCCATTTAACAACTAATGATTCCAAACCAATAATTCTTACAAAATCGTTCATTAGCGGTAATACCTTCCCATTTTGATCACCATTTGGGCAGGTTGCCCGGCTTGCTCCGGCGCCAAGCAGGACTATGTGTGGACGCTTCATCTGTATTTGATTCACTTCTTGTTCAATCGAAACTTCCATATGGCTGTCCATTATTTTTTCACCAGAGAAAGTAATTTTTCGTGGGCATCTTTGTTCCAACCCGCTATCGCCCTCATAGCTGATGCCCAATCACTTCGATGCGGCATGATCGGTTTTGCCTCGCTCTTGATGACCTTAAATAAGTGAATGGTTATAGCTTCAAAGACGTTTGGCGCGATTGTTTTCAAAATGCCCCCGTCGGGCGGAATAAAAACAAGGGAAGCAGGATTTTTTATGGTCTGATCTACCGTGGGGCTTAAACGTTTTTCTTCCAGATATGCCATGCCAACCCCATCCTTCAATTCGGCTACCCATTTAATATAATCTTTTTTATCTTTCGTATATAGAAAAGGGATGACGGGATCCGGCTTTCCCCACATATAATTTAAAATCGCTCCGCCAAAATGTTCGGTATTTATGCTTAAATCAACTGGTCCGATTCCCTCCGCGTAAACCCATACATGACTTGAACCGGTGTTCAAAGTGCTGAATGCGGTCCCGTTCGGCATTTGCACATAAACCTGCCCCTCTACGGCATAGCCCTTTTGATTAAAAATGGCGAGTAGTTGAAGGGTATGCAGCGCATGCTCACGACAAAACCACCCCAAATCAAGACCTCCATTTGCATGGAATGGCTTAGTCCAGTAAAGTCGGTTTAGCTCGTTTTTTGCTTTTCCGCAAATTTCTTCTTTTAGATTCATTTTTTAAGGTTCTTTAGATGGTCATTAGATGGAACGACATATTTTATCCCTTTTACTTTCAAATGATTAAGGATTTGTAGGGAGGTCCGACCTTCGGGTTATGAGGGAGATGATTAGATTTTGAAGGGTCCCACCTTCAATACATCAAGCTTATCTGCATAGGAAGTGGCCCATGTAACCCACTTGGAAAAATCGCTGTCAGGGGCATATGGTCCTCGCTTCTTAATGGCAGCACGGATTAAGGATCGGATCTCCCGGCTCTTCTTCCAGGACGAAACCTGCCGTTCCAAAATCTCGATCTTGCGCTTATCTTCTTCAAGAGCTTGGAACTTTCGTTCTTGTTCTTGACGCGCTTCTCCCTCTTGCCGCTTCTCAGATTCTCGTTCCAGCCGGCGCTTTTTAAGTTCCGCAGCGGCAATCCATAATCCATTGATAAAGGGCGTTAAATTCTCATCGAGCGGACCTTTTTCGCGATCTCTCCATTTGGTGCGAAGGCCCCAAAGATAATCGGAAATGTTAAATTCGAGTGCTCCATTGGGCACGAATTCCTGGGTACTGCCCCATGGGCGATCAGGATCTGACTTTATCTTTTCTATCCTTGAGGCTTCACGTAAACCAAAGCGGATCTTCTCACCATCTATAAGCGCGTAGGTAGGTCGCTTCCACTGGTCTTTACCGTCAATGGCAACCTCGGCTCCACGCTCCTCAATAGCCTTAATCAGGGTGTCCATAATCCGGTATGTGCGTGATAGTTGTTGCTGGCTTACTCGAATATCCAGACCATCGATATCGACACCCCCGCTGCCCTTTCGCACGGCATCAAATTGCTTTCGGGTCTGCGCAACCAGCGGGTGAAACTTTGTGACGTGCTCTGGAACGGCAACGACTTCGGTGAAAGTAGCTGATGGTTCGGGCTTTTCTCTGCTGGGCGTAATAGTTATTGCGTCTTCGCCTTTATATGAAGGAAGGGCGGGTTTTTTCACGGTCTTTCCATACTGGATCTTCTGCCAATAACCGCCCTTTGGCATTGGGACTTCGTACTTCTTGCAGATCTTACGAATCCCATTATCTGACAGTTTAAATTGTTTCGCTAATTGGGTCATCGGCATTGACCAGACCAAGCTGTATAGTTCTTGCCGCGTTAGACGTTTTTGGTCTTGTGTCCGCATACTTTTCTAATTCTTTGTTGGAGGTTTTTCTAGTTTTTGGTCAACCGGCTCCGGGAACTTCGCTGTGAACTTCGCTTTAATCGATCCTATCGCGGCAACCACTAACATAATTGCTCCTAAAATGAGCGCCAATATTATTAGCTCTAATACGATCGCTAGCAGCGAAACAAATATCGCAAAGAATAGGTAAATTAGAAAATAAAGACACGTTTTAAATGCGTGAATAAGCTTATTTTCTTTGCTGGATGCATCTATGTGCCCCAGCGTTTCAAAGAGGAGAGGATTATTAAAGTCAGAAGGCATTATTTTGTAGCTTGCTTCCTCAAAGCAATAAATCGAGGCCTCCTGATAGCCTCGGCTCACAAGCTCGGAACAAAAGTATTTATCGCGCTGATTTAGCCGATCACCCAAGCCTCCAATATTTAAAATAAAGTGAAGCTGCGGCGGGGTTAGATTAAATAATAGAAAATAGCCAAGGCCGATAAGGTCATATTGGTCATCTTTCTCCTGGAGATAAAATGTAACCGCCTTTTGGAGCTTCTCATCGGATGCGTTCTTATGTCTCAGTACTAGTAAGCTAAAATCCCCATTAAGATAAACATCTTTGAAATTGCGCTTAACAACCCCCTCTTTCTGAAGAGCTTCAATAACCTCGCCGTTTCCAACGTAAACCGCCGCATGGGTCCAACCTCTCTCTTTGTACCCATTCTTAAAGAAATTCGCGAGCTTAATGGCTAAAGAGCCCGGGTTAATGCCTTTTTTGCATACTAGGATGACATCGCCAAGTTTAAGTTTGTTTAAGTCGATAGGATCGATAGAGAGGGCGTTCGTTGTCATACGTTTATGTTAGTAATCGCTTGCCCGCCGTCCGCTTCACTGAGTCGTATTGGATAGCCCCAGTGTCAGAAACTCGGACAAGAACAAACTCCATGTTTCCTTTTTTTATCAGCTGTTCGATCGACTTCACGGTCTTTTCTTCTGATGAGGATGTAGGCTCATGGCTAATAAACTCGATAGATTTGATGTCTTTCTTCTCCGTCATTCCGTTAAAAGCTATAAAGTCTACCGGCGAACATATAAGTCGTACATCACGTGGGTCGATGGTCTTTTTAGTAAAAACCTTATCAATTTTTTTAATCCGCTTCATAGCCTGACGGCGGCCCTCTAATCTAACCTTTTGGATAATCTCGGGCTCTACATTGGCCCTATATTCTTCTTCCCTCATTGAGAGGGCATCAAAACGTTCATGATAGCGGGATTCTATGTTCTCCATCTCTTCATCGGCGGAGCCGATCTGCTCCTGAGCACCTAGCAAATGGTCATATTTTGGGAGGGTCAGCGGCTTGAGCTTCGAGCGTATCGTAGCGCTGCTAAGATTGAAGATCTCGCCGCAACAAGGGCAGATGCCAAATATATAACGCATATCCTTGTAATACGCTAATAACAGCATATTGGTTTCCATTTTAGTAGGTCCTTAAGCTAACCTTGCCGCTTTGCAAGGTCGCTTTAATTTGTTTTTGTACCCTTTGTAGGTTGGCATCCCCAGTCTTCACCTCAATGATCGATATATCATTGACGGTGTTGCCTTTTGAGAACCCGTTAAAGGCAATGTAGTCGATCGGATCAAAAACGCTCCTGCAATCCGAAATGTTATATTTGTATTTTGGTGATGCCGGTAATATCTTTTCAATGATTTGACCGATATTTATATGTTTCGTTATAACTTTAACAATCTTGGGACGCTCTTTTTTTCTGTGCCTAAGCTTAAATTCTTTTTCCTTCAAACCTCGCAATTTTCCATCAAACTGTTTCTTTTTATTTTCAACGGATTTCCAAGCGGCTTTAATCTGGAGTTCTTTAAGACGGAAGGCCTCAATGGCCTTTCTAGGGTATGGCTGCCTAATATCAAATAGGTTTGCACTCTTGGCACTAAAAAACTCGCCACATTTAGAGCATCCAATCTCGATACCGGAACTTTTTGAAAAAAACTCAGCGATATTTAATTTTTCCATTTTCCCCGCTTCCTGTAACCTACCTTAACTATCTGCTTAAAAAGTCTTTCGATCGGCGTAAGAACGGCTCTTTCGACAGCATTTTGACTGACCTTATCCGGCCATTCTTTGGATAATACAAAATACTCCCCACCAAGTTTCCTGTGCCTTCCGAATCCTCCCCAATTTACGGGAGTCATCACAAGCAAGAAGGACTTAGCGTTCGGATAGATTTTGTTGAGCTCTCGTTTTCTTTTTAGATAATCCTTTTCCCAATTGTTGCGATTCCATCCGAGTTGGGTTTTACACTCGATCATGGCTATAACTTTGTCCTCTTTCCATACCGAGATATCGGGTCTTAGGGCACTTTTCTTACGCTGGATCTGCTTTTCTGAATGGATATTGAATCCAAGTTTGTGGGAAGCATTTAACACCTGGAGATAAAACAAAACCGACTCAACAAAAACATCTGAAGCGGCCCCAATGTACCGCTTACCCAACAATTTCTTTACCGCATGTTGCGAAAGATAATAGCCGCGCATTCTAAGAATGATCGCGGCTGATACTGTCTTTCCGTTTAAGGACAGCTTGCCCAGGCGAGTAATTTTTATTAACGTCTTTTTGAGTTTCTCGGGGAGATCTTGTAATGCTTTTGAGTAAGATCTCTCGGCTGAATATATAGATTTTGAAACTTTTGACATTAGCGCACTACGTCCTTTTCACTATTTCCTTAGAAAATATGAATATGGCTTTTCAACCACCGCCCCACTGGTTTTTACCATATAGACTCTGAGCCTTAAAAGCGACCAACCAAATTTCATCTGCTTGATCTTTTTTTTGAATGCCTCGCTCCAAGTATCAGGAATGCCTATAGCATATATTCGAGCTCTGTTGTTTCGGTTACCCTCGATATTCATACGAGCAATAAGTTGTCCCAGGACATTGTAGAAAGAGTTGTGAATCTCTTGATGTTTGTGTTTACCGGAGCCACCTTTTACTTCAATAAGAACTCTTTTACGCCACTTTGGGTGGTAAGCCATAATGTCCACACCATGCTGCCCAGGCAGTTTTGATTCTGTGGTAACGTTCCAGCCTTTTTTGGTTAAATGTTTTAGGATGTAACCTTCGACTTTCGATTCTTTCATTTAATCCTCGCGGGACAACGTATCGTTACTATAACTTCTCGTTAACGAAAGGCACGCTACTTATACCGAGCTTACCTCTTGTGATTGCGCTCAATTTGTTAGCGCATTCCATTATCCATTTGGCGAGCTCATCGCCATCAACTGGAATAACTCCGGCCTCATAACATTCTTTTTTGAGACTATCCTGAAAATTAGCACTAGTTAAAAGCGCCATATCGTAGTCCCTATATTCGGGTTGTTCTTTTATAAGTTTTAACTGTTTTAATCCCCAGCCGTCCGTAAATCCTGAATGGTGTTTGACCTGTATGAGTAATTTATGTTCGGTGATTCTATCGGACTTAGTGGCGCTGATATCAGCATCCGCGAGGCCTTTAAAAGTTTTTTTAGATAGGACCGTCACATCCTTATAACCTTCACATTCGAGTAATTCTTTGACCAGATTTTCAAGGCCAATACCGCCCGTTTGCAAATAGGTATCGCCCTTCTGAATATTTGTTAAAAGCCGTTTCGTAAAATCAGCACGGATCTGATCTTCTTTTTTGTCGACCTTAGATTCAATGCTGACATCAGACTTAGTAAATAAATTCTCTATCTCATCGCTAAATTCAAACAGGTTTGACACTGTCGAGCCTCTGACTCGCAGTCTTCTTTGCAAACCCTCTTTTAAGCTATTTCTAGAAATGACCCTAGGCTGGCCTTTGACCTTTTGGTATTCAACTTCTAATTGATTGGACAGATCTAATGTCGTGGCTACGCTTTTGTCATAAAACCTTTTTGTTTTAGCAACGGCCAGACAAATAGAGTTGTGATAAGGAACGATTATGTAATCTCCCTCTTTGATATCAAAAAATCTTTTGGCTTCGTTAATTTTCTTGCCTAGGCTTGGAGGCGCGATCTGCGTGCCTTCATAATATACTTCTGTTATTTTCTGGGCTAACTCCTGTGATTTTTTAAAAGTAGTAAAATCAACTTTACTCCACCCAACGGCCACGATACTTTTTGAAAAGAAAAGCTGAAAGTCTTTTTCTGTGGAAAGCATTGCTCGTACCATGAAATAATTTCTAGCCATCAGTTTTTTAATTCCTTATTTTAAGAGTTCCAGTGTTTTGGATAATATCTTTTAAGATCGCTTTAAGAATTTGTTCGAGTTTCGATCCTGCGGCATAGTCCGCTGGAGCTACATGGCCAGCTCGTCCTGCGCGAAAGATCTCTAGGGTTCTTTTTTTGGCTTTTTTGCCGGGCGGATAGACAGCCACGGCGTGGCCACCGTACTTTCTGGCTACCGTCATGGATGGGATATCCGTGTCTCCATCGCCGATGTAGATCAATTGAGAAAAAGGGATTCTGAAAGCTCCCCCTTTGATGCGTTCGTTCACATCCTCGTGGAGCCCAAGCTTTCCTTTGCTGATCCTAAAAAGGCACTGAGTCTTCATCGCATCATTTACGACGGATTTGACCCCTATCGGAGCGTTGTCTTTCCCATATTCGTATTCGCAGGCGTAGATTGCTTTAAAATGCTTTCGGATGCTCATCTTGTCCAAGATGGATTTCATGCCCGATGAAATAATGTAGTGCTCAAGCCTCACCTTGAGCCCTGAGGACTTCGCCTCCTTTTCCACGAACCGATTGATGCGCGGCAGATAACTTTTAACTCCAGGACAATACTTAAGTTTCCGGGCCAATAGGCCAAGGCGCTTTTTAGTAAGCGGTTTCTTCTTAAGCCTTGGATCGAATATCAGTTTATTGAGGTAGCAGAGAGCCTTGTCATACCCTTCTTCTTTGGTGACGCGGCTGACCTCACGCCAAAAACGAGTCGCATCAATTTTATATTCTTTAAATATCGTGTCTTCTTGCATGTTCCGAGGAGATAGAGTTCCGTCAAAGTCATAGCAAATGGCGATGATATTATTTTGCACTGGCTGCTTTCTTTAGGACTTGGAGAACATCGATCATGGCCTGCGTATCCAGCTTGCAATACTCCTCGAGTCCTTTAAGAACTCGATCCTTATCGGCAGTGGCAATACCCTCGGAAAACATGACCCTGGCGTATTCACTGCTGGCTGTTCCGCCGTCTCCTATTTCTAGGCCTTCATAGGAGCCTCCGGTAAGGGCTGGGTACACATTCTTAATGGATGTTCGGCCCATTTGCTTTGGGTCGTAATAGCTAAATCCTCTAAATGGCGCGATAAGATCCATGAAACGCTTTTCAATACTCTTAAACCACCCCTGATATTCTTCGTGGACCTCCACTGATGACCGTAAGCAGGTAAGCTCAAAGGACATATTGTAGGAAAGGATGGTTCCCTCGCTGCTAATGAGCGATTTGAGCTTAGAAAGAAGCTCGGGCCGTGGGTCATTGGTTCCGGTGGCTAAAAAGCCATGGTGAGCGGCTGGCTTAGCCCAGTCTTTTAGAATGTGAAGAGAGAACTGAAATGGCACTTGCTGGTAGGGACCGCTTGAGTCGTAGACAGGAACAGCGGGTCCCACCGTTTCAAAATCTAGAAAATGAATAGGAAGTGAAAGATCCCCCAGAAAATCCTTGATCGCGGCTTTGTCGATCTTAGTTTTGCCACTTTCATAGCAGTCTATCTGTATTCTTTGGCTGGGCGTTAACGAGTGGCTCTTGGGGATGTCCTTTATATGAGTGATTCCTGATCCAATCAGTTCAAAAGCTTTTTTCTTGTTGAAGCGGTTAAGAATAAATAGGTTTTCCTTCGGCAGGAAACTCCAGCAGATATCTTTAAGAGCGCAATCATAGGGATTGCCGCACTGAAGCCCAATTTTTATGTCCGGGCATACTTTTTGCCTTAATATCTCAACCATCTGATCTATCTGGCCTTCGACGCTACCGACCATCTCTTCAACCCGGTCTGTTACGTCTTCTTGAGTAAACAAGGCGGCAGGATTAATTGGGCCGTCCTTCACATATTCGTTGTTGATATGTACGATGTAAACTTTTCGGATTTTAAGACCTGCACCCTCGTAGCAATATTTCTGAAAGGTGACATCATCGTAATAGACGTCCTTGATACTAGTTGAGCTTTTAACCTCGTAGAGATCCCAGGAGCTATCTTTATTTGGTTTTAAAATGTCAGGCCGGGCAAAGCTGCGCTTATATTTGAAAGCGCCCTCGTATATGGGTTTTCTTTGTGTAACGAGGGCTTCTGTTTCCTTAAGAAGACCCGCAAAATCTTCATGAGATCCTTTGGGTTCAACGCCCCCAGGAAATAAGGCATGTGAGAGATCTGTTACTATGTTTCCTTGGTCAAATCTGGCTTGGGTTTGAGGATCGGCAGGGGGAAATTTTTCTTTGGCGTGGTAATGCATCCAGAGGAGCTTTGGGCATTGAAGCCCCGCGAGATACTTACTTTTTGAGAGAGAAAAGTCGTCTTTTGTCATTTAAGCTCTTTCTTGCTGAGTAGTGTTTTTTGGTCCTTTAGAAAAAATATTTTTTAAAGTTTTATGAGCCTTTTGAGCATTCAATTTTGATGCTGCATATTCAGCGCAGAGCAAGTCTTCAGAAAGAAAAAGATCGTACTTTTCACTAGCCTTATTTGATATCGATTTGGCTAAATCAAACTCATCGGCCGGACCTAAAGCAACCAGCGATTCTAATTGTGATATCAGTTCTTTCTCCCCCATATTTGAAACATAGATTGCCACACCTTCATTAGAAGATTGAGAACCAAGCTTTTTTAACTGTGCTACGATCGTATCGTTGGTTTCATCCCCCATCCAGCTGAAAAAATACGACTCTTTGCCAAAGGATAGAATATTTTTTTTATCCAGTTCATATCGATGAAAGGTATTTCTAGCCTCCAAAAGAAGATTTTTTGCGGTTTGATCCAAAAAAAGCGGCGTATCTTGTTCCATATAAACTTTGTACATCTCTTGGCGAATCACGTCATGTACCCAACCAGCCTGCCCTGAAAACTTGGGCACTTTGCCTCCCTTAGCTGGTTTTAACTCTATTACCTTCTTTTGCGTATCAACGGCTATAACCTGCCATCTTCTACCGCCAAAAATAATAAAAGAATCAACAGCCACAGGACGGTCAATTGGAAGAGTTCCTAGCTCACGATCACCGCTAATCAATCTATACTCTTCTGATGTTACAAAGGCCGTATAAAATGAATAATGCTCGGCTATCCTTTCTCCTTTTTTTCCATGAAATAAAGTTCCGTCGTTTGACTGCGTAAGTAGATCCTGACTACCCATGCATTTTAGTAAATCAATGAACATCTTTTCATCTACTGAAGAAAAAGGGCCTTCCTTACATAAAGTTTTCCACGCTTTAGTTGCCGTTATGCCCCCTAACTGCGCTATAAGCGACATAATTTGTTGAATAAGTGTCGATAGATGCAATCCACCAGCGAATGGAGGTTCGTACCATTTGACTAACAAAAGCCTTATCATTGCTATTGTTTGTATTAGCTCAGGCCTCAAAGCATCTAGAGGTGAGCTATTCTTCGTTATTTCTTTTTCGGTAATATAAACCCTAAGAATCGCTGGATCCCCACGCCTACCAGACCGCCCAAGCCTTTGACGCATGCTAGCTACAGACGGAGGTACTCCAACTTGCGCAATACTGGTAACCGCCCCAATATCAATACCCATCTCAAGGGTTGACGTGCATACAATACTTATGGGACGTGATTTGTCTTTTATAACCGTTTCCGCCTGCTCACGAAGATCTTTCGACAAACTTCCATGATGAGGCCAAAATTCATTAGGCAACGCCTTTTCTTCGCAAAGGTTTCTCAAGCTATCAGCGTAAGCTTCAACGTTTGAACGAGTATTAGCAAAAATTAGATTACTCGTGCCTCTTAAAGAATTAAATATATCCTGGCTAATCATGCCGATAACGTCTTCATCTAGAAAATTTGTCGCTTCGCCACCCTCTTGTGGTTGACGTTGAGGCTCGCTTTCCAAATAACCCTTTACAAGAAGCTTCAGTTCTTGCCCAGAAGCTTCGGAAACAATAAGCTTTGCGGCAGCCCCATAACCAGGTCTTAAGAAATCTGCTGCAATCTTCATATCACCTAGTGTTGCGCTTAAGGCAATCCGCGGAATTCTTCTACCAAGAGAAACCTCAATTCGATGCAATAAAGACTGGAGTTGTCTTCCACGCTCAGTACCAATAAATGAATGTAGTTCATCGACTAATGTATATTTTAAGTTTTGAAAAATATTTGCAGTCTCATGACCATGATTCACGAAAATTGATTCGAGAGATTCGGGCGTAATTAACAATAGGCCTTCGCACTCTTTTAGAAATTTCTTTTTCCTGCTGGCTGATATATCCCCATGCCAAGGATATACTTGAAATTCAATTTGCTCACAAAGCTGCTCCATTCTAAGAAATTGATCATTAATCAAAGCCTTCAAGGGACTGATATAGAGAATGCTTGCCTTAGATTTCTCATTCAAAATATTAGAAAAGATTGGTAGGAACGCCGCCTCGGTCTTGCCGCTCGCCGTGGCAGCAGCAATTATCACGTCCTCTTTCCCCTCCATAATGGGACCAGCTGCGGCTTCCTGTGCATCTCTCAGCTCTGTCCAGCCCTGAGCCCATATCCATCGCTGGATTTTTTCGTGAAAAAGAGTAAACGCTGAGGATGATGTTTCTGATTGAGTCATAATTAAAGTTTAAACGAGGCTAATCCGCCATGGTCTTCAGCCGCGGCATCTCCGGTTATCAAATCTGGATTATCTTCTCTATTTATGTCCACTGTTCCGAGCAATTCTTTCCAATTGAGATTCTTATTTTGATCCAAAATTGAAAGCAAATTAACAAATGCAGTTATTGTATTTCTTGGCGTCCTAAAATACGCTTCACCAATTCGTTTTAGACAGTGTTCCATGAATGCCTTTAGCGCTTCATCAGGTAATAGATAGGCACTGCTGTTTCCGCTGGCAAATACATGCCTAATATTTCCAATAAGAATATAGAAATCCTCTGGCGTGAGATTGCTTAGCCGTAAAACTGGGCCGCTATAATCAACCAATCCGCCGACAGCAAACGTGTTTTGGGCTAAGCGAGATTGTAGCGCGGGGTAACTGTACAAACCTCTACGAGTATCCATCAAAAATTCTGGAGTTCCACCCATTATGATACCTAATCCAGCGGCAGTACCCTGCAAACAATCATTTAAAATTCTCAGAATTTGTTCATAGTTGGAGTTACGTGCTTGGCTGTTTGCTAGTTTGTATATATTCACCATTTCATCCATGCATACCAGGAGGCCGTCATAGCCAGCCAATCTGACAAACTTAGCCATGAGCTTTAAATGATCATAAATTGACGCATCATCGATTATAGTTCTCACACCAAGCGCGATACGCGCATCAGTTTTTGTGGTAAATTCGGCCCTTAACCACCTAATGGAATCTGATTTAAGTTGTTCATTATCCGTTTCGTGTCCCTTCCAATATGCAGCAACAACATTGGCGAAATCATAGCCTGCAACCATTTCGGAAAGCTCGCTAAGTTTTGAATGAATGACAGATTCTGGATTAGAATTACTTTCACGCGCATGCTTTACCGAATCAGAAACAAACCTTTCAACAACACTTTGAAGAGCCCCTCCTTCTGGTTTTGAGCGCGTAGATATATTCCGCATAAGTTCGGAATAAAAAGATCTAGCTTGCCCGCCGGTTGCATGTAGACGTCTATCAGGGGACAAATCCGCGTGCGCTGTTACAAGCCTCTTCTCCATCGCAATTGCACGAATCAAATTGAGAAAAAATGTTTTACCAGATCCATATTCACCTATAACGAATCGTATTGTCGAACCACCATCGACTATTCTGTCGATATCTTTAACAAGGGCTTCAACTTCCTTTACTCGACCAACCTGAATTAAATGTTGTCCTATTCGTGGGACAACCCCGGCACGTAAAGATTGAATAATCGCATCTCTTTCTTTGGGGCGAATTACCGAATTAATCACGCTGGGACCTCCTTGAGCATTTCATCATTGATATCAATAATGTCTTCTCCTTCAAATAGTGGCTTATTATGGGCTGCATAAAAAGCATCATTAATTGAATCGAGCGTTCCATCTAACATTAACTTGTTTTCTGCCGCCCTCAATTCCAACTCTTCTCTAGTCCAAGAGGATTTGGTTATCAAGAATCTAACAAAAGCTGATAACTCATGATCAAGTCCCATGATACTTGTTTTCGTATGGCTGGCATTTTTTGGAGTTTTGGGCGGTACTTCTTTATTCTCAGAAAAGATGCTGCTTAAAACCGCGCTAACTGCTGCGGTCTCGGTCATTTTTTCCTTAATTTTATCCATGTCGAGATCAATGGAGTTTTTATCTTTAATAGGTGGTCTTGCAGGAATTGGGTACCCCCTCTTCCTATTTGGCAATATCGATTCGACTTTAACTGGTTCGGTAGCTGCAATATGCGCATGCTTATAAAAATCATTGGGATCAAGTCCTAGTAAACTATAAATCTTTGTTAAAGCGCGTACCTCATCCGGGTTAATGTGCCCATCGCTTTGCGCCAGGTCTACAAGAAATTTTCCTACAGCTTCCGTCTGCCTTTTGTCCAGCGATTGCATACGTTTCGTCAACCAGGAAAAACTTTGGGGAACCGATAACAACCATTCGCTATGAGCCCTCAACCGAACCATTTCAGATTGGTCCAGATGAAGCCAATTTTCTAATTGTTTTTCAAAATGGCTCTCCTCTTCTGGGGATATACGCCCATCTGCGTGCATTACAGCCGCAGCGAGATGTAAAATCGCCACCGCAGCGGAGTATTGAGAGCTTGGAGCCGCTGAAGCATCTTTTGGTAAATTAAAAAGGACGATCTTGCCATCGCCAGGCCAATGAGCCCAAAATCTTATATCTGGCTCTAAACCAATACCTACCTTGGAAAGCAGCTGTGCTACGGCCAATGATTCTTTCTTCCCAGATCCGACCGATTTTAAAAGAGAAAATTGCTTGATAAAAAACGAGTGATCGACCTGAAAATATTTTTTCCCGTCCAAAGATTTTTTGCACCATTCTTCTATAACTTTTAAGTCCTTGCTGTTATCACCTCCCAATAATCTAGTAGGAAAAAGAGCGAGCGCCTCAATCGAACCTACCCCCTCCTGTTTTTTACCTATAAACCTGCTATATGCATCCAGTTCGTCCATACAAGTATCGGCGATATCTCTGAGCTGCTTAAGAAATGCTTTTGGTACAGACGCATCCCAAAGGTCGGTATTGCCAAATGCCGCACCTCGCAAGGATGAGCTTGCAGGATAATAATCCAATTTATACTTGGTGTTACTTCTCGACAAAAGGATACCTTTTCCAAATTTTTCAGAATAATATGCCTTGAAAAGATTATCAAACTCATCTTTGCATCTGCGGGCGGACGTTCTTAATCTTGCTTCAGGGTCTGACCTCATCAAAAAAATAGCCCAGTCGGCCGGAAGAGGGACATTATCAGCGGCCATTTGAGCAAGGCCCAGTTTAAACAAAGGAAAATTCTCATAGATCATCGACGTGTCAGGTACTGGCTTTTCGTAAATCTTCTCTTTCGAGAATTTTGCATGAGCCATATTAATCAATCGCGTGGCATAGCTTTTAAAGGAACGGCTACTTGAATAAATCTTAAGTAGCCGCTCAGTTTCCAAAAGAATTTGATCTATTTCATGATGAGCTGCTTCTGAAGAGGTGGTGTCACACAATAGTCGTCTTTCTAGACCATAAAAATAAAGAAAAACATAGCCCATATTCGCATTGGGATCCTTGGCCCCATCGGCCAGCCATTCTAAATAAGCGGCTCTCGATGCGGGATTGATATCCGAATATGAGGGCCAATAACTCATATATTGACCGGATCTATCAGGGTTCGACTTATCAACTGGTAAATCGGGGTTTATTAAAGCCGCCTCTTTACTCCATCCCGTCGGAGCTGACAAGCCCTTACCAACATAAAGCATCCCACCAGAAATCGTGTATCCGGCAATAACTACTGATTTATCTTTGGGCAACCAAACTTTATCTGGGGGAACTGACTTACTAAAATCTTCGTATGTGCCAGTGCTGCGAATAGTTACTGAAGTCGAAATTATTGCATCTGATGACTTGGGCCTGGACTCTTTGGTCAAAAAATCAATTATTTTTTTGATAATTGACCAGATAAACCAACAAAGTAATAGTCCAATTATTCCGGACATTATGTTTTTTTCGTCCTATTTTTTATCATTAGCTCTACTTGATCTAAGCATTTGTTCAGTTCAAACTTTATTTCGTACACCCAAAACCGTTTAATTTCCCAGCCCAGAGAACTTAATCTCATGTCGCGCTTCACGTCATCAATACATCTCTCTCCAGAAATATTTTTATGATAATGTTCGCCATCAATTTCAATGTTGATAGGAGGATCATAATCGGGCAATGCTAAATCAAGTTTATACTGATGGATTGATAATTGGGGTGTTGCGTTAATGCCTCGTTCTTTTAGTTTATTAAAAAAATGTTCTTCCCAGGGAGAATCAAATAATTCATGCTTATTATTCATTTGGTAGAGGTTTATTCTGTTAGATTGAGAAATATATTGTGCAAACTTTTCTAAATATTCCACCCCTGATCTAAGGCATGCTGTTCGATCGCCTACAACATGAAGTTCAGACCTGGCTCTAGTAATCGCCACATTAAAGAGATTCTGAGTAGCTGACAGAAAACCGATCGTCGATTCCGGCGATCCTTTAGAAATAACCGTCGAAAAAATCATCAAGTCTCGTTCGTCTCCCTGATAGCCATGTGCCGTATCAATCTTAAGGTCCATCGTGTCAATCAAACCAGCGTCTAAGCGCCTTGCAACGAGATCTCGAATGCGATTTTCTTGTTCTCTAAATGGAGTTACGATGCCAACTGTTGCATTTTTTTCGATGATTTTAGGTGTCAGTGCTGCTAATACATCTACGACTTTTTCGGCCTCCGCCAAATTGTATGCGCTTCCGCCCGAAGGTCTTACGACTTGGCCCTCAACAGAGTGCCAATGAACGCCCTCGATATTTCCTATTGGCTTGAGTCGACGATAATCAGTCCAAACTCGAAGTTGATTTCCATAGAAAACCTTGTTTGAAAACTCAACAATTTCTGCGCGGCTCCTATAGTGATCTTTCAATGATATATAGAAACCAGAAGACCCTACCGTAGACTTCGCCAGGTCGAATAATGATTGGGCGCTATAAAGAAAACGTTGATCAGAAGCGGCTGATAAATTGTGCTTAGCTTGAATTTGTTGATCATCGTTCTTTGAAATAGTTGAAACATGCGTGAGCTGCTTTTCATCACCAATGATGACTGCCCTCTTTCCTCGGCAAAGCATTGGTAAGGCGGATGCAATATCGCATTGCGACGCCTCATCAATTACGACAACATCAACAATCCCTGGAACTAAAGCCACCGCATGTCGCACAGAAAGGTTCGTAACGGCAATCGCTGGAAAAACCTTAACAACCGCACCAAACATTTCTCTCTTTTGCTTTCTAAGTTCCTCTACCACCTCGCCACCAATTCGGTCCTCTTCGATCCTTTTAACTGTTGCAAGATAGTCCGCTATATCCGTTCTAGATGCACTGCCAAGCCGTTTCAATCTTTCGTTCATTAGAACGTCGATGTATTTTGGACTAATAGCACTTCTATTTCTCTGTAATAAGCTGATTTTTGTTTCTAGGCCTATAATTTCGCTTGCCGACGCTAGAGGATCCGTTTTTAGTTCTGTGATGTTGCGCCATATCTCTATGAAGCTAAAAGTATCAATTATCCAGGAAGCGACATCGGGGATTTTTTTTGAGTCAGACAAGGCCGTAACAAAAAATTGCGTTAAATGCTCATTGATACTGCTACGTTTTATGTTTGTAAATGCAGACTTCTTAACTCTATTATTCAGAGAGATTCCAATCGCATTCAAAAAAACTGATAGACTGTTTGGCTTATTATCCCTTAACTGGGTAACGAGATTCCCAAAAGAAGTAGTGGAGTACATTTTGAACTTATCGTGGTTGGTTGATTTTGTAATTTTTACTAATTCAGTTGGAAGACGTTCTTCAATAGACGTCAGGAGAGTATCAAAATGATCTATTTTGTTTCTTAAGTCGTAACACTTCTTGACGCTGGACCAAGCCCCTACTTCATGCTCTGAAATTTTCTTGAGCTCATTCAAATAATTATTTTTAACTGTTTTTAGTGAGGCAGCGTCCATATTATGGGTTCTATCGACAGCGCTTAAAAGCTTCTCTGCGAACATTCGCTCTTTACTATTTTGGCCAAATTTAAGCACAATCGGCTGATCTTGCAATCCCCCGATTCTTTCTAGGACAACATCCACCGCCTGGTGATTCTTACTACCGAAGAGTACGCTTTCTCCCTTCGCGACAGCGTTTGCGATAATGTTAATGACAACCTGAGATTTGCCTGTTCCGGGCGGCCCCGTCACTATAGTCAGATCGTTTTTAAACGCGCTTCTTACGGCCTGCCTCTGTTCATCGTTAAGAGGAGTAATTTCAACTAATTGATCCGCATCACCATTACTTTCATTTAACTGATTACGATCGATCAGAGCTTTGATAACTGGCAAACTCGGAGAGTCATTTTGCACTTTTCGTTCAATTTCATTCAGCTCCTCTTCAAGGCCCATCGTGTAATTTGAACCCTGAGTAGCAAAAATAATACCGCACGAATAAAAGCCAGACTCGGCGGAATCCAAATCAACAAGTTCAGATTTAAGAGATTGAAAACTATCCGCCACAAAATTGGTTTCACCTAGCTCATCAACCATAATTTCGATTAGGCTCTTAATATTTTTTTCAAACTCATCCGTATCAACCCAGCCCTCCATCACTCTTTGCATAAAAGCTCTTTTTTGCTCAGGGCGCGCTCCAACGCTCCTCGCGTCTAGAACACCAGTATTAATTTGGGGCTTCAAAAAAGTTGGCCTTGTTATGCTTGCGCAATCAGACGCTTTTACGAACTCAACGGGAAACGTTAAGAACGGCCTAATTGATGTGGATGGTTGCCCGTCTCGACGGGTGTGCTTGTGAACGTAAATGGGATATGCATAATAATGGGATACCGGCCGGCGATTCCATCTTGATTCTTTTCCGAAGTCCTTAATGCTCGAGCTTTTTAACTTGTACGTTTCTTTAGCGGAAGAAAGCCATTCGCTTTCGGAAGGACATTGAATAAAATCTTTTCCTTCTTTGTTCGAATAAAACTTTACATCGCTTAGATTTTCAATTTGGACGCATTCCTTGTAATACTTAATCAGCTCGAGAAACTTATCTCTCGTCTGATCGTTTAAATTTGAATCTGATGCTTTGGCGGGGTTATTTTTTTTAGTAGCGCTGGTATTGATTTGATTCGGAGAATTCTTGAAATATGGCCTTGTGCCTCTACAACTTGGAAATTGGTTGCAACCATAAAATTGACCGCCTGCGTTCCTCCCCTTGTTGGCAGTTTTTAACTGCATTGGCGAGTTGCATTTCGGACATAATATGGCATCAGCCACAGGTAGTGCTTTTGTCATAAAGAATTATTCACCCAAAAAGTACCCTACGGGCTTTTTGAGTACCTTGGCAATTTTAACCAAGGTTGGAATTGAAGGGTGTGATGCCCCGGTCTCATATCGGGAAATGCTCTTTTGTTTGGCATCGATCTTATGAGCGAGATCAGCTTGATTTAAGTCACATTCTATTCGGGCTAGCTTAATCTTCTTACCCAGTTCCTTTAAACCCATCCTATTTCTCCTTTAGAAACGACAGTTGACATTATATACCTTTTAGGGTATATTTTAGACACATAGGGTATAACGTTTATTTATACCGGGTAAGGGTAAATTATACCCAAACATGAATAAAATCAAGCGATTATGAATAATACAGCCAGCGTAGAATTAGAGGAAGCAAATCCAATCCTGACCCGGGAAATCATTAACTTTAATTGGAAAACTTCTCCTTCCGTCCATAAACTCTTAGATGTGGTCTCCTCCATCATTGCGGCAGAATATGTCTCCGTCGCCAAACAAAACCCAAAGCTCTTTTTGAAGCAAGGAATCACTAAATGAAAGCGGCTGTTTACGCCCGGTATAGCTCAGAAAATCAAAGCGAGAAGAGCATCGATGACCAGGTCAGGGTTTGCCGAAAATATCTGACCGAGCATGGGATGACCTTGGATGACAAGCATATCTATGTCGATGAGGCGATCTCTGGCTCCATCATCAATCGACCCGGACTCCAGGCACTGGAAAAAGCGGCTGAAAATAAGGAATTTGGAGCCGTAGCAGTCGACGACCTTTCTAGATTATCCCGTAGCAATCACCAAATGCTCACCCTCGTACTTAAGTTCAATTACTATCAGGTCACGCTTATATCTGTAGCGGATGGCATCGTAACAGATGACGATAACTCTAAGCTCGGCATTCAAATGCGTGGGCTCATAAATGAGCTCTACCTGGATGACCTCAAGAAAAAGACGATGCGTGGTCTTGAAGGACAGAAACTCAGGGGCTTTAGCGCCGGTGAAACAGTCTACGGCTACTCCACGTCTCCTGTGGGTGAGCTAAAACTCAATAAAAAAGGCGTGGCGAGATACGAAGGCAAAGTTCACAAGATTAACCCCGAAGAAGCGGGAGTCGTCCAAAGAATTTTCAAGGATTTCGCAGAGGGCGCAAGTATCCACAAAATAGCCGTGAAGCTTAATGAAGAAAAGGTGCCGACCAAAAGGAACCTACGCGGCGGGTGGAATATCTCAACCTTATCTCGCATCCTTAAAAATAAGAAGTACACGGGTGTGTGGGATTGGAGACAACATAAGAATGTCCGGGACCCCATGACCGGAAAAAAGAAACGTGTCTCGCGCCCCGAAAAGGAATGGGTCCTAATATTCAGGGAGGATCTCATCATAATCGATAAGGTCCTTTGGGCAAAAACTCAGGCCCGGAGAAGTGAGCTCAGAGGTACCTGGCCAATAAGCAAAAAGAAAAAGGGCTACTACCAACAAAAAAGTTACGTCCATACCAGTCCTAATCATTTGTTCTCTGGTCTTATGAAATGCAAATCCTGCGACGGGGCTATCGTTCTCATAAGCGGTAAAGGGACCGGATACTACGGCTGTTACAACGCGAAAAGAAAGACCTGCCGTAACACTCTCCTGGTCTCTCTCAAAAGACTTGAGCAGGTGATTATAACCGAACTTAAGGAAAAACTGCTTACGGTAGAAAACCTAGACTACGTCTATAAGAACGTTGAGAAGACGGCTGCTAGCCAGTTCAATGAGGTCCCTGAGCAGGTCCTTAAGAAACGGGCTCAACAGGAGAAGATCCAAAAGGAAATACAGAATTACCTTAACTTCGTCCGGATAGGAAACCTCTCAAAAGCCGTCTCGGAAGCTCTGACGGATGCCGAGAGACGAGACGAGGAATTAAAGCAGGAAATGGAGTCGCTCGAGTTTCAGAAGGAAAACAGCTTTAAGGCACCGCCCAAGGAATGGGTCAGCAACCGGCTTGAGAACCTCAGGGAGACCCTCAATAAGAACACAGTCTCCTCTGCCCTAGCCTTAAAGGAGCTATTAGGCCCTATAGCTATGGAACCCATTTTGGATAGAGAGTCGGATTTTTACCAGATTCCGGTGGAGGAAGAGAGGAAGTTCAAGCCTTATTACGTCGCCCATACCAAGATTCGAACCTTGGCTTTACTTGATGAGGGGCAGCACCAAGGTTCGAATTGGTATCAATGGCGGAGGGGGTAGGATTCGAACCTACGGTACCTTGCGGTACAACAGTTTTCAAGACTGTCGCAATCGACCACTCTGCCACCCCTCCGAAAGGTGCTACTTCCCGCCGAAGCGGGTCCGCCATGCTATTTGGCGGATATGACCGAAAGTCCGCCCATGTAGGGGCGAAGAACTTCAGGAATGACGACGGAACCATCTACATCCTGAAAATTCTCGAGTATCGCGATCACCACACGCGGCAGAGCTAACCCTGAGCCGTTGAGTGTGTGCACAAACTCTGATTTGTTCGAACCCTTGCGTTTAAAACGTATGTTCGCGCGCCGCGCCTGGAAGTCCTCAAAATTACTGACCGAAGAAACTTCGAGCCAACGGTTCAAGCCAGGCGCCCAAGCCTCGATATCATAACACTTGGCCGCCGCAAAACCCATATCCCCGCTGCAGAGCTCGAGCACACGATACGGCAGGCCTAGAAGCTGGAGGATTTTTTCCGCGTCTCCCAGCATCTTCTCATGCTCCTGGTAAGAGGTCTCGGGCAGAGAAAACTTAACAAGCTCTACTTTGTCAAACTGATGAACGCGGACCAAGCCCTTTGTGTCCTTGCCATAAGCTCCCGCTTCCCGACGAAAACAAGGTGTATAGGCCGTATACTTGACGGGCAGATCTTCTTCCGCCAGCACCTCATCCCGATGCAAGTTCGTGACCGGCACCTCTGCGGTAGGGATCAAGAAGAGGTCCTCCTCCTTCAAACGGTACATGTCCTCTTCAAATTTTGGGAGTTGTCCCGTGCCAGTCATTGTAGCCCGATTGACTAGAGCCGGAGGCCATACTTCCTTATAACCATGTTTTTGGCTATGCTGGTCGAGCATAAAACTCAAAAGCGCCCTCTGGAGGGTCGCTCCTAGGCCCAAAAACACAGAAAAACCGCTTCCGGACACCTTGGCCGCCCTCGGTAAATCTACAATACCCAGCTTCTGGCCGATTTCCATATGCTCTTTAGGCTTGAAACTAAAGAACTTAAGCTCACCCCACTTCTTTACTTCCGTGTTGTCTGAGCTATCAAATCCACTTTTGACACTGGAATGAGGAATATTTGGGATTATAAGCATTATATTTCGGCTTTTTTCTTCTATTTCCCCCATTTTCTTCTCTGAATCACTAATTTTTTGGGAAATCGACTTCATGGACGCGATTGCGTCTTTGGCATCCTTCTTTTCCTTGAGGAGCAGGCTCACCTGGTCGTTGGCGCGGTTCCTCTCGGCACGAAACACATCCAGTTCCTGCTGGAACTTTCGGCGCTCCTCATCCAAGCGTAAAAAGGCATCAAAATCCAGTTTAGGCGCCCGAATCTTCAGCGCCTCGCGGACTCTGTCTTTGTTTTCCCGTATGAATCCCAAATCAAGCATGGGCGCTATTATATATCTCTCTGTTTGCTATGAACAAGAAAAATGTGCCGACTTGAGGTCTTCGAACCCGACTAGTCCCGCGAAGGTATTTTCCATCGCTCTACCGCATGAGCTCTTGAAGGTCA
>JANNFA010000027.1:0-7899 GCA_031379345.1 Candidatus Omnitrophota bacterium
AACGGCCAGGGTTGAGTAGCGCGTGACACCCGCCATGCACGTTCACGTGCTCAGGACTCGACGACCCGCAGGTGGGTGGTGGAGTGGCACCTGGCGCGCAGTGCAGGTGATCAGGGATCGACGACTCGCACCTTCCAGCGCCCGGCGATTCCTTTGCGTTTCTCCGGTGTCATAAGCGAGAAGGCTGTCGCGAGTGCGTCGGTGACGGCGGCGCGGTCGCCGATCACCGTGATCTGCGGCGTGTCCGTCGCGCCACGACCGTTGCTCGTGCGAAAGACATGGCCTTCCTGTCCGTGCTCGGCGCCCGGCGCGAACTGCGCGCGCGAGGCCGAGGTGCTCACGGCCCCATCGTTCACCGTGATCATCGTGTCGCCACGCGAAGTCTGGACGGCGATGATGCCGGATAATCCCAGAACAATCAGCGGGGTATTCGTCTGGTTGACCACGAGCGAATCACTTACATCCTGATGGTAATAAAGTCCTTCGGCATAGACCTGTTGGCTGTCGCGGGGCGATTTATCGAGCAGCATGTCCCAATTACCCATGTCACACCAATCCATCGTGGTCGGCACCAGTGCCACATTTGATGCTTTTTCCATCAGAGCATAGTCGATGGATATTTTTGGAAGTTTCAGATACGAAGCATGGGCCTTCTTGGGATCAAAAAGACGCACGACGGTCGGGCAATGGCGGCACATTGCTTGAAAGAAAGCGTCGAGACGCCACGTGAACATCCCGGCGTTCCAGTAAAAATTTCCACGCTTGAGGTATGCGGAGGCCTTCTTCCGGTCGGGCTTCTCGACGAACCGTTTCACGCCGAACGTGCCGGAAAACCCTTTAAGCGCCTTCCCCTTCTCTATATATCCGTAGCCCGTGGCGGGAAATGTCGGACGAATTCCTATGGTGACGAGGATGTTTTTGTGCGCAGCCAGACGCATGACGCGCTTCAAGGTCATTTTGAAGGCGGGCTGGTTCTGGATGAGCTGGTCCGCAGGAAAAAATGAGACGATCTCTTTGTCACCGAACTGGGCGAGTAGTTTCGTACAGGCAAGATAAATAGCCGGACAAGTGTTATTCCTTGCAGGCTCGGAAAAAAGATGCGTTCGCGGAAGCTTGGGAAGCTCCTTGCGGATGAATCGTGCGTGAGGCGCCGTGGTCACAACGTAGATATTTTTCGCTCCGTACACCGTCTTCAGGCGATCGTAGGTCCTCTGAAGAAGTGAACGGTTCCCCTCAAAACGGATGCGGTATTTCGGGAAACCGGCATGTGTGAGAGGCCAAAAACGCTCACCCTGTCCTCCGGCGAGAATGACGGCCTTGGCCATCAGGCGCTCTTCTTTCCAAGCGCCAGCGCAAGGGGGCACACAAAACGCCGCACGAATTCCCGAGCAGAAAGAGAAGGGTTCTCCGCCAACGCCTTCACGATCGCGCTGCCCACAATGACGCCATCGCCCGCGTCTGCGGCCATTTTTGCCTGCTTGGGAGTGGAAACCCCAAAACCCACGCAGACCGGACGTTTTGTTATTTTTCTAAGGTGGGCCACTTGTTTCAAAACATCGCTTGAAAGTGCCCTTTTCACACCGGTGACACCGGTCATGGAAACAAAGTAAACAAACCCATGCGAGGCTTTGGATATCAGCTTTTGCCGGCGGGTCGAACTGGTCGGCGCAAGCAAATACACAAGATCCAGTCCTTGACCACGAAAAACCCGCCCAATTTCACGCCCCTCATCTGGCGGAAGGTCTGGAATGATGACCCCATCCAGGCCGCACGCTTTTGCCTCTTTGGCAAAACGCGCTTCCCCATAATGCGCGATGGGATTCAAATAGCTCATAAAAAGAAGCGGAAGAGAGGTGTGTTTACGCACTCGGCGAGTCATCGTCAGGATCTTTTTTAAATTCACACCCCGTGAAAGCGCTCTCATTGAGGCGGCCTGAATGACCGGGCCGTCGGCTAGCGGGTCAGAAAATGGCACGCCGATCTCGACCAAGTCCACGCCCGCGCGCTCAAGCTCCGGGATCAAAGCCTCTGTACGCGCTAAACTAGGGTCGCCGGCCGTTAAAAAAACCACAAGTGCTTTCTTTTTTTGTTTTTTTAAATCGGAAAATTTTTTATCGATGCGGTTACTCACAGATGAAGCACCTTTGAAACTTGCTGTACGTCCTTGTCGCCGCGGCCGGACAGACACATCACGATCGTCTCGCTGGAGCGGAACCGCTTCTTGTGCCTTAAGAGATACCCAATGGCGTGCGAAGGTTCGAGCGCCGGAATGATCCCCTCGTACTCGCTTAAAGCGCGCATACCCGTCAACGCATCCGCGTCGGTGGCCGAACAATATTCAGCGCGGTGAATAGATTTTAAATAGGCGTGTTCCGGTCCGACCCCGGGGTAATCCAGTCCCGCAGAGATCGAATGAGCCAGGAGAATCTGCCCGTCTTTGTCCTGCAGAACCTCGCTTTTTGAGCCATGAAGCACCCCGACATGACCCTTGGTGAGCGTCGCAGCGTGTTTGTTGGTGTTTAGTCCCAGCCCTGCCGCCTCGACACCGATCATTTTCACACCGGTCTTAAGGTAGGGATGAAAAAATCCGATGCTGTTGGAGCCTCCCCCAACGCAAGCAACGAGGTAATCCGGAGTTCCGATTTTTTTAGCGCGCATCTGGGCCAGGGTCTCACGGCCGATGATCGATTGAAAATCACGGACCATCATCGGATAAGGATGAGGGCCGATGACAGAGCCGATGATGTAATGGGTGTCGCGCACATTGGTGACCCAGTCACGAATCGCTTCGTTCACCGCATCTTTCAGGGTCTGCGAGCCGGTCTTTACCGGGATGACGCGTGCGCCCAAAAGTTTCATACGAAACACATTGAGCGCTTGGCGTTCCACATCTTCAGCCCCCATATAGACGTCGCAGGAGATACCAAAAAGAGCGCAGACTGTCGCGGTCGCCACGCCGTGCTGGCCGGCCCCCGTCTCGGCGATCACGCGCTTTTTCTTCATGCGTCGGGTGAGAAGCACCTGGCCAAGGGTGTTGTTGATCTTATGCGAACCCGTATGGAGAAGGTCTTCGCGTTTTAAAAAAAATCTTTTCACGCCCAAGAGCTTTGCCAGGCGTTTTGTTTCCGTGAGCGGTGAAGGACGGCCGGCAAAATCGTGGAGGTACCCCTTCAGCTCCTTTTTGAATGCGGGATCGGACTTCACCGAACGATAGGTCGATTCGAGCTCATCGAGAGCCGCCATCAAGGTCTCTGGCACATATTTCCCGCCATAGATACCAAAATGTCCGGCCCGGTCAGGCTGAGTTGAGTTTTGTTTAGCGCGTTTTGACATTTTTAATGAATTCCTTCACTGATTTATAATTCTTTTTTCGGGGCGAACTTTCAACGCCGCTTGAAACGTCCACCCCATAGGGTTTGAACACTTTCAAAAGAGCTCGGACATTATCCGGCTTAAGCCCCCCGGAAACAATGACAGGCTTAACCCCGCTGACTTTTTTTAAGACCTTCCAGTCAAAAACGCGTCCGGAGCCACCGTACAATCCGGGGGCGGCGGTATCCAAAAGGATCGCAGACGCCGGATAACGATCCAATTTCTTTTCGTGCAAACTTCCGGCTACGCGAATGGCTTTAATCACCGGATAGCCCATGGCGCGCAACGCGCGAACCGTCGAAACATCCTCGTCTCCGTGTAACTGAACCGCGTCCAACTTGCAAAATTCCATCGTCTCGACGATGTTTGGAATATTCTCGTTCACAAAAACACCCACTTTCGTGATCCAGGGAGCCAGGTGGGTAACGATCCACTTCACCTTGGTCCGGCTCACACGGCGCGGGCTTTGGGCAAAAATAAAACCGAGCGCGTCCGCTCCCGCGTCCACCGCCGCCTGGGCATCACGCAGCGTGGTGATCCCGCATATTTTAACGCGTACCACGTCTAGCCCCCAGCAATCTTTTAAGCGCTTTTCCGGGGTTTTTTTCGCGCATCAGGCTCTCACCGACGAGCGCCGCATGCGCTCCGAACGAGCGAACCTGGTGTAGATCTTCCGTTGTTGCGATACCGCTCTCGGAAATAAAGAGCGAGCCCTTAGGGATCAGGGGCGATAAACGACCGCTAACGCCCAGATCTACTTTGAAGTTGGCGAGATCGCGGTTATTGACGCCGATCAGGATCGGTTTTAAAACGAGTATTTTTTTAAGCTCAGCTGCGCTATGCACCTCAAAAAGTGTGTCAAGACCCAGACGAGTGGCCTCACGGTACAGACTCCGCATCCGGTTCACTGGCAGTGCGCGTGCGATAAGCAGGATAGCATCGGCACCCAAAAGACGCGTTTCATGCACCTGATACTCCTCCAGTACAAAATCTTTTCTCAGAACCGGAAGAGGAGTCGCTTTTTTGACACGCGCAATGAACTCCGGAGCGCCGCCTAAGTACTTTCTATCTGTCAAGACCGAAAGGGCGGCCGCTCCCCCCTTGTAATACTGCCTCGCGATGCGGGCGGGGTCAAAATCCTTGCAAAGAAGGCCCTTGGAGGGCGACCGGTGCTTGATTTCGGCAATGACCGCGATATTTTTGGGCGCTTGAAGAGCTTTTGAAAAAAGGTGTTTTTTGCGTGGCAACGCATAAGCCGTTTTCTTCATCGTGATTTCAGAGACCCGCCGCTTTGCAAGCACAAGCTCCGCGCGCTTGTTGGTAAGAATGTCTTTCAAGACGCTCATTGTACGGCCTGAGTGAATTTTATGATGGCGTTAAAGGTTTTTTGGGCGCGGCCGCTTTCGAACACATCCATCGCGGCGAGCACACCTTCTTTGACGGAGCCAGCTTTCCCTGCCACATACAGGGCCGCAGCGGCATTCAAGCAGACGATCTTCGTGGCGGCGCTGTTGTCTCCGGCAAGCACCCGACGGGCTGTCTCAATATTCTGTTCAACCGTGAGACAACAGATGTTTTCCAGGGCCTCACGCTTCATATTAAAATCTTCAGGAACCACCGTGTACTCCAGGATCTCACCGTTCTTTAGCTCCGCAATACGGGTCTCGCCGCTCAAGCTGATCTCATCCAGCCCGTCCTTGCCATGAACGACCATCGCGCGCTCGGTTCCAAGTTTGGCGAGAGCCCGTGCCACCAAAGGAACAAGCCTGTCTTCATACACGCCCACTATCTGGAACGCGGCGCCGGCGGGGTTCGATAAGGGGCCAATAATATTAAAAAGTGTCTTGCCTTGAATGCGCCTTCGGGCCGGCATGGCCGCTTTGACGGCCGGATGGAAATTGGGCGCGAAAAAAAAACCAAACCGCGTCTTCTCGATACAATCTGCCACCTGTTGAGGGCCTAGATCGATCTTCATGCCAAGTTTTTCAAGGACATCCGCGCTGCCGCAAACACTGGAGACAGAGCGATTTCCGTGTTTGGCCACACGCGCACCGGCCGAGGCGGCCACGATGGCGGCGAGTGTTGAAACGTTAAGCGTTTGCAGACCATCTCCACCGGTCCCGCAGGTATCCAAAAGATCCGGAAAAGTTCTGGGAAGCTTGACCGAATTCTCGCGCATCACCTCTGCTGCGGAGGCGATCTCGATAGCCGTCTCTCCCCGTGCGCGCAAGTCTAAAAGAAACCTCTCAATGTCCCCGTCGGGCATCTGTCCGGCCATGAGACGCTTCATCAACGCCTTCATCTCGGAAGCACTAAGACCTTTAGAAGCGGCTTTCTTCATTTTGTTAACGTTAGAAAATTTTTTAGCAGGCTCTTGCCCGCCGTTGTCAGAATGGATTCGGGGTGAAACTGCACCCCGTAGATAGGAAAACGTTTGTGCTGAAGACCCATGATCTCTTTTTCTTTGGTCTCGGCAGTGATAGTGAGGTCTTTTGGAAATGAGGAGCGTTCCACAAGAAGCGAGTGGTAGCGCGTGGCCGTGAAGGGGTTGTCGAGACCCTTGAAGATTCCCTGCCCCCGATGAAGGATCGGCGAGGTTTTTCCGTGCATCAACCGGGCCGCACCAACGACGCGGCCGCCAAATGCCTCTCCAATACACTGATGCCCCAGGCAAACACCGAGAATAGGCGTTTTCTGGCCAAGCTGACGGATAACATCATTAGAAACACCGGCGTCTCTGGGATGTCCCGGTCCCGGGGAGATGACGATACGGCTGGGTTTCAATTTACGGATTCCGGCGATATCAATTTCATCATTGCGAAATACATTTAAGTCCTGCCCCAACTCGCCAAGATATTGGACAAGGTTGTAGGTGAAAGAGTCGTAATTATCAATGACGAGGATCATTTGGCTTCCTCGGCCATGCGGATGGCCTTTAGCATGCCCTTGGCCTTGTTCACGGTTTCTTGGAATTCTTTTTTCGGCTCAGAGTCTGCGACTACACCCGCACCCGCCTGGACTGTCGCGGTCTTGTCCTTGATGAGGATAGTGCGGATGGCAATGCAGGAATCAAGATTTCCGGAATAGCTGAAATATCCGACAATGCCTGAATAAAATCCGCGGCGCCGATTCTCGAGTCCGTCGATGATTTCCATCGCGCGCACTTTCGGCGCGCCGGAAACGGTGCCGGCGGGGAAAGTGGCTTTTAGAAGATCAAAAGGCGTTTTTTTCTTCTGCAGCAGCCCCTCAACAAGGCTTACGATATGCATGACATGAGAATAGCGTTCGATGGTCATGAACTCGGGCACCTTCACGCTCTTAAACTCACAAACTCGGCCTAGATCGTTCCGGCCCAGATCCACCAGCATCAGGTGTTCGGCGCGTTCTTTGGTGTCGGCTAAAAGTTCTTTTTCCAACGCCTTGTCCTTCGTTTCGCTTGTGCCTCGAGCCCGCGTTCCCGCGATGGGCCTAAGCGTCGCCTTGCCGTCTTCGCAGCGCACATGAACCTCCGGTGAGGAGCCGACCAATTGAAACGCGCCCGCGTCGAGATAGAACATATAAGGAGACGGGTTGATAGAGCGCAATGCCCGATATACATCAAATGGTTCGGAGGTCGCCTTCGCCCGAAAAGCCTGTGAAAGCACCACCTGAAAGATATCGCCCTTGCGTATGTATTCCTTCGCGCGCTTCACAGCCTTACAAAAAGCTGCCTGCGTGAAATTGGACTCTGTCTCGGCGACGGGCCCTTCTGCGGTCCCGGACAGCATCTTGGCGCGTGGCGTCGGCATTTGCAGGTCGTGGATGATGGACTCGATCTTGGTTTGTGCTTTTTCATAGGCCGCCGAAGCATCCGCGCCTTTTTCCAAATGGACATTACAGACGACCTTTATTTTTTTCTGCACATGGTCGAAGGCCAAAAGAGAATCGGTGAGCATAAAGAAGCTGTCGGGAATGCCGTAGACGTCTTTATTCTTGTCCGGAAGGCGTTCGAAAAAGCGCACCACGTCGTATCCCATATAACCCACCGCGCCGCCCGAAAAACGCGGCAGACCCGCCACAGGCGCTTGATGGAAGGATTTCATCAGTTTTTCGAGTTCGTCGAGAGGGCTCTCGGCTGTTTGGAAGGTCTTCGGTTTGGCCGCGGTCTTACATATCTTGATCTGGCGGCCTTTGGATTCGAACGTCAGGGAAGGCGAAAGTCCGATGAAGGAGTAACGCGCGATCTTCTCCCCGCCCTCGACCGATTCAAGGAGAAAAGAATGTTCCGGGTCGGCCAGCTTCAGGAAACAAGAAGCCGGCGTTTCAAGGTCGGCTTGCACCTCACGTGTGACCGGGATCAGATTGTATCGCTTCGCGAGCCGGAGGAACGCTTGGCGATCGGGCGTGCAATTCTCCAAATCAATATACCTTTCCGGGATCGAACACGAGCGCCTCGGTAACCTCTTTGGTCCCGTCCGCTTTTACCTTGTCGAAATAGCAGCTGAAA
Organism: Candidatus Omnitrophota bacterium; assembly: GCA_031379345.1. GTDB lineage: Bacteria > Omnitrophota > Gorgyraeia > 2-02-FULL-51-18 > 2-02-FULL-51-18 > JAHFFM01. The sequence continues at coordinate 7,859 of JANNFA010000027.1, forward strand.
TACCCTTTGTGACAGCCCGCGACCTTCTGGTCAATGACGAG